>CALJKH010000127.1 GCA_937973575.1 uncultured Solirubrobacterales bacterium
CCAATCGCCAAGGCCCGCCGCTGCTGATCGCGCAGGGGACTGCCGACAACATCATTCATCCGCAAACAACAGCCACGCTCGTCTCTGGCTTCTGTAAAGCAGGGCGGAAGGTCGAGTTCATCCCCCTTCCGGGAGTGGGGCATCCAACCGCCGGGCTTGAAGCAGCACCGCGTGTTGCCGAGTGGGCGGCCGCCCGTTTTGCTGAGCAATCCGCCCCAAGCACCTGCTGAGGCTAGGCTAGGGGTATGGCTAAAGCACACGGAGTAGTAGAGAGCCCGTTGGGCGCTGAGGAAACCTTCAACAAGGTGGCTGACTTTTCAACCACCCAAGACTGGGACCCAGGTGTCGTCGAGGGCGAAAAGCTCACAGAAGGCGAAGTTGAACTTGGCAGCAAGTTCCGGATCGTTGCCCGCTTCATGGGGCGCAACAGCGAGCTTGTCTACGAGATCACAGAGTTCACACCAGGTAGCCGGGTGCTCCTGCGCGGCGAGAACGCCACAGTCATCTCAGTTGACGAGATCATCGTTGAGCCAACAGCGTCGGGAAGCCGCCTTACCTACTCGGCAGATCTAACGCTGAAGGGGCCGCTGAAGCTGGCTGACCCTCTTCTCGGACTCGCCTTTGATGGCATCGCCAAGAAGGCCCTCGCAGGCCTGACGACTTACCTGTCGGTTTAGTCGTAGCTGCTTAAGCCGGGTCGAGTAGCTGGCCGGACTTCAGGTCCAGCACGTAGCCGCTGATGCGGTCCCGGTGAAGTAGCTCAGGAGCTGACCGCAGGCGGTTAAGACTCAGAGTCAAAGTTGTCTGTGGCTCGCCGGTTGTTTCTGCGTCCCAGTCTGGGCGGACGCCAGTCTCACGCTCGATCAGGTCAACAAAGTCCTCAGGAGCCATGTTGTGAACGCCGCAGTCGGTGTGCTGCACAACGATGATCTCCTCAGTTCCGAGGAGTCGCTGTGATGCTGCCAGCGACCGCATCATGTCGTTGGTCGCAATCCCGCCGGCGTTACGCATCACGTGGGCTTCGCCGAGCTTCAAGTCAAACAGTGCGTCAAGGTCAATTCGGGCATCCATGCAGGTCAGGATCGCCAACTTTCGACTCGGTGGACCATGGAGGTCTGTCGAATGAATCGAGCCTTCGCTGATCCCGTGCCTGTGTTCTGATTCCTGCATTCCGTGTCAGGTTATCGGGTCTGGCCTACGGATTGGTGCGCGGGGTCCACTCCACAGCATCAACGGTGACGAGCCCGTGCCAACTCTTCCACCAGGTCCTCTCAAATTTGGAAGCAAGCTCCGGCGGTGGGCCAAGCGCAACGATTGTGTAACCAGCGATCGGTGTGACTGTGAAGATTGGTTTTCCAGTCTTCAGCGCTTCAGCGAAAGGCCGCAGTCCGACATTGCGCGTGAGCAGAAGTGAAGCGCGCTGTTGGTCATTCAGCTGAATAGCTAGGTCTTGGTCAAGTGGTGGACCAGTCGCATAGGCGGACTCGAGGATCGTGTCACCCGGCTTCCAGCGAGCAGACAGCGCCCTGGCGGCCTTGCCCATTGGTGGTCGCTGGTAAGTGGTCAGCTCCCGCGTGGTACCGATTGCGAGAGCTGCGAGGAACAGGGCAGACGCAGCGACTGCAACCGGCTTTGGTCGGGAGGCAAGGAGAGCGCCGGCGAGGATTGCCCAGGCTGGCAGCGATGCCATCAGATTGCGGGTCAGGAGTAGGGAGCGGTGGGGTTGAACGCTCGCGAGGACAAGCCCTAAGAATGTTGTCGTTGCAAGCGCGATGATCAGCCATGTTGTGGCCGACGGGCGAGGCAGGGCGCCTGAGGCTGAGCGGCGGGCAGCTAGCTCGTACCCGGCAGACACCAAGGCAAGCGCAATTCCGGCAAGAGCGAGGGTAATTCCGAGGGCTCCGGGGAGTGCGTCGAGGTCAACAAACGGATGGCCGATTGACGCCCTGCTGACCATCCGCGCGAGGGTTGAGGCCGCCAACGGCGCTTGGTCTGCAATGCGCCGAGCCTCATCACCAGCGTGCCCGAATTGAGTAATGAAGGAAGGCAACCAAACAAG
The DNA here is from genome assembly GCA_937973575.1 of uncultured Solirubrobacterales bacterium. Classification (GTDB taxonomy): domain Bacteria; phylum Actinomycetota; class Thermoleophilia; order Solirubrobacterales; family Solirubrobacteraceae; genus WLNJ01. Next base: position 2,060 of record CALJKH010000127.1, read on the forward strand.
GAACAGTGCGGCTGCGCCGCCCGTGGCGAGCAGCAGCGGCTTACGCGACTTCGGCTGCGTGACCATCGCCCAGATCGCCAAGGTGGCAACAGCAAAGATTGTTGTGTAGTGGGAGAGCATTGCTCCCAAGATCAGGGCTGCAAACAGCGGCCAGTCCCACTTCGACTGCTCGGCGGAGACGGCCCTCAGCAGCACAAGAGTCGCACCGGCAACACAGAGGGCTGCGAGTGAGTAGGCGCGCGCCTCCACTCCGTAGAAAACGAGGAATGGGCTAACGGCAACGATCACTCCAGCCAGCAGCCCGGCTGCTTGGCTAAAGACGCGGCGACCAACCATTGCTGTGACTGGGATAAGCGCTGTGCCTGCCAACACGGAGGGTGCGCGCATCCACAGGTAAGGCGGACTGATGTGTGCTGTTAGCCATGGCAGGACAAACCCCAGCGGCGGCGTCTTCTCCTGGTTGATGACAGCGTTGAGAGTGTCG
>CALJKH010000128.1 GCA_937973575.1 uncultured Solirubrobacterales bacterium
GGGAATATCCGCGACGGCGTCCACGATGAACACGACGGAACTTAACGCGCTTAGGAGAAAGCATCAGCGGCCGCCTCCAGCAGGTCCACGGCCACCCTGGCCGCCACGACCGCCTGGTCCACCTTGGCCACCACGACCGCCGGGACCGCCTGGTCCACGGCCACCTTGGCCACCACGACCGCCTGGTCCACCGGGACCGCCTGGTCCACGGCCACCACCGCCACCGCCGCCAGTGCGACGATCGCGACGCGGACGATCACCTGGGGCCGGAGCCTGCGGTGCTGGGTCGTCCATGATCGTAAGGTCTGCGCCTGCGTAACCCTCGGGCATGATCTCGCCCTTATTAACCCAAACCTTGACGCCAATGCGACCGAAGGTTGTCTTGGCCTCGCAGGTGCCGTAGTCAATGTCGGCACGAAGGGTGTGAAGAGGAACGCGGCCGTCGGAGTACATCTCGGTGCGTCCCATCTCAGCTCCGCCGAGGCGGCCTGATACCTGGATCTTCACGCCCTTAGCGCCTGAGCGCATGGCTGAAGTCAGGGCACGCTTCATTGCGCGACGGAATGCGACGCGGTTCTGAAGCTGCTCAGCGATTGACTGAGCTACAAGGTTGGCGTCAAGCTCAGGGCGCTTGATCTCAAGAATGTTGACCTTGACTGTCTTGTTCGTGAGCTTGTGAAGGTCACGGCGAAGGGCATCTACCTCGGTTCCAGACTTACCAATTACGACGCCTGGACGAGCAGTGCTGATGTTGACTTCAACCTCAGTCTGGTTCTTCTTGATTGTGATCTTTGAGAGACCTGCGTGCGAAAGACGGTCGGTGATGTGCTCGCGGATCTTGTTGTCCTCTTCGAGGTAATCAGCGAACTGCTTCTCGTTGAACCACGTGGCCTTCCAATCGTGGATGTAGCCAACGCGCATTGCCTCTGGATGAACCTTCTGTCCCATGCCTTACTCCTTGGTTCCCAGGACGACGGTCAAGTGGCTCGTCCGCTTGCGGATTTGTGTGGCGCGGCCCATTGCACGAGGGCGGAAGCGCTTGAGGGTTGGTCCCTCATCAGCAGTGATGGCGACGATCCGAAGATCAGCAACATCAAGGCCGTTGTTGTGTTCAGCGTTGGCTACTGCAGACTCGAGCACTTTGCTCCAGTCCTCTGCAACTGAACGGGGGTGTGTTGCCAGCAAGGAACGTGCCTCAACGACTGACTTGCCACGAATGTGGTCGCAGACGAGGCGTGCCTTACGAGCGGAAGAACGGACGTACTTGGCATGAGCGCGGACGCGGACAGCTGGGGCGTCCGCAACGGGAGCCTCTACTGCTGTGTCTGTGGTCTTGTCTTCAGCCATTTTCCTTAACGCTTCTTCGCGGACTCAACGTGACCGCGGTAGGTACGGGTTGGGGCAAACTCGCCGAGCTTGTGGCCAACCATTGATTCATTTACAAAGACTGGAACGTGCTTGCGGCCGTCGTGAACGGCGATCGTGTGACCGACCATCTCCGGGAAGATCGTCGAGGTACGCGACCAAGTCTTAAGCATCTGCTTATCGCCAGAAGCGTTCATTGCCTCGATGCGTCCCATAAGACGCTCTTCTACGAACGGTCCCTTCTTACTTGAGCGACTCATTCAGCGATCACCTGCCACCTGCGGACTTGCCGCGCTTACGGCCACGGACGATGTAACGGTCCGATGCCTTGTTCTTCTTACGTGTTCGGTAACCAAGAGTTGGTACGCCCCATGGGGTAACTGGGTGACGACCAGCAGTCGTCGAGCCCTCGCCACCGCCGTGCGGGTGGTCAACCGGGTTCATGGCAACGCCACGAGTCTGTGGACGCACGCCCATATGGCGCTTGCGGCCGGCCTTACCGATGGTCACGTTCTGATGCTCGCTGTTGCCAATGGCACCAACGGTTGCTCGGCACTCGGCACGAACAAGACGCATTTCACCGGAAGGAAGACGAAGTGTTGCCATCTCGCCGTCCTTAGCGAGAAGCTGAATTGATGCACCAGCTGAGCGGCCCATCTGACCACCACGGCCAGGCTGAAGCTCAACGTTGTGAATGACGGTACCTGTAGGCATGTCCTTCAGTGCGAGGGCGTTACCTGCAGCAATTTCAGAGCCCTTACCTGATGTCACAGTCTGGCCAACCTTGAGGCCCTGTGGGGCAAGGATGTAGCGCTTCTCACCATCTGCGTAGTGGAGAAGGGCGATGTAGGCAGTCCGGTTCGGGTCGTACTCAATGTGAGCAACCTTGGCTGGGACGCCGTCCTTAAGACGCTTGAAGTCGATCTTGCGGTAGAGACGCTTGGCTCCGCCACCACGGTGACGTGAGGTCTTGCGACCTGTTGAGTTACGGCCACCAGACTTCTTGAGTCCTTCAGTGAGGCTCTTCTCTGGGTGGCTGCGTGTGATCTCCGCGAAGTCCGGGTAGGACACGAAGCGCATACCTGGGCTTGTTGGCTTGGGCTTACGTGTAGGCATTAGTTGAGCTCCAGGGACTGGAAGATCGGAATTCGCTCGCCTTCACCAACGGTGACGACAGCCTTCTTCCACTTGCGGGTAGTGCCTGTCGTCATGCCGCGGCGCTTTGGCTTCGGGCGGACGTTGGCGGTATGGACGGCAACAACGGAAACTGAGAAAAGCTCTTCGACTGCCTGGCGAATCTGAGTCTTGTGAGCCTCCGGATGAACACGGAAGGTGTAGCGGCCGGCCTCAGCGAGGACGAAGCTCTTCTCAGAAACGATTGGCTTGATGATGACCTGTGTGGCGTCCATGACTACTCCCCTGCTCCAACGCCAGCACGAACTGGCTTGGTGGCACGCTCGGTCATTGTCTCGAGGGCTGCATCGCTGAAGACGATTGAGCCAGCGCGCATGATGTCTGCGATACCAGCGTTCGTTACAGGGATGACGTTGACCTCGGAAAGATTGCGGAATGAGAGAGCCACTGTCGACTCTTCCTCAGTGACCATCAGCAGGAGTGGACGTGGTGCGTCCCACTTGGAGATCTCGTCGGCTGCGCGCTTGGTTGATGGTGCTTCCCATGAACCAGCGTCGATTACGCCAACTGACCCGCGACCTGCGTGTACTGAAAGAGCTGAACGGAGAGCCGCACGGCGAGCCTTGCGGTTGACCTTGACTGTGTAGTGCCTTGGCTGAGGGCCGAAGACCGTACCGCCGCCTGTCCAAATTGGTGAACGGCTTGAACCGGCACGTGCGCGGCCAGTTCCCTTCTGGCGCCATGGCTTAGCTCCGCCACCGGAGACCATGCCGCGAGTCTTTGTTGCGTGGGTTCCCTGACGGCGTGCTGCAAGCTCAGCGATTACCGACTCGTGGACGAGTGGCATGTTGAACTCTGCGCCGAAGGCTGAGTCCTCAAGCTTGACTGCGCTACCTGCGCCGATGCGTGTTGCCTCAGCCATCAGTACGAACCTCCACAGTTCCACCCTTTGGGCCAGGGACTGAACCGCGTACGAGAAGAAGATTGTCAGCAGCGATTACCTCAACGACTGTGATGCCGCGCTGAGTTACACGCTTGTTACCCATCTGGCCTGGGCCACGGATGCCCTTCATTACGCGAGCTGGCCAAGCGGATGCACCGATTGATCCTGGTGCACGAACGTTGTGCGAGCCGTGGCTCTTGGGGCCAGCGGCGAAGTTGTGACGCTTGATTGTGCCTGCGAAGCCCTTGCCCTTTGAGGTGCCCGAGATCTTGAGCTTCGAACCGACTTCAAAGGAATCAGCTGTGACTGTGTCGCCGACAGCAAGCTCACCAGCGTGGTCGCGGAACTCAACGATGGTGCGGTGAGCGCCAACGCCAGCCTTCTTAAGGTGTCCAAGCTCAGGCTTGTTGATGACCTTCTCGCGGCACTCGTCAAATGCGAGCTGCACTGCGCTGTAGCCATCCTTGTCCTCAGTGCGCACGGCAGTAACCGGGCACGGGCCAGCCTCGAGCACGGTTACGCGTTCGACGCGTCCGTCTTCCAGGAAGCGCTGGGTCATTCCCAGCTTCTTTGCAAGGATCGCAGCCACGTTAACCAGCCAGCTTGATCTCGATGTCGACGCCGGCAGGAAGGTCGAGGCGCTGAAGCGAATCGACAGTCTTTGGCGTGCTTTGACGGATATCGATCAGGCGCTTGTGAGTCCTGATCTCGAAGTGCTCACGTGAGTCCTTGTCCTTGAATGGCGAACGGATTACGCAGTAGACGCTCTTCTCCGTAGGCAGGGGCACAGGTCCGGTCACCTTCGCGCCGGTTCCTTCAGCAGTCTCAACGATCTCCTTGGCAGCCGTCTCGATGGTCCCGTGGTCATAGGACTTGAGTCGGATCCGGATCTTGTTTTGGCCCGTGGTGGACATGGTTCTTACGTTTATCTCTGTTTCTGGGGGTGAGGTTTCTCTAAAAAAGTGGTCTCTGCGCGCCGCAAGGTGGGTCCCAGTAAACGGCTCCGGGTCACCCACCTAAGGTGCTGCGGCGAACATGCGTCGGGCGGACCGGAGTCCGCCCGAATCGCGTGAGTCCTTTAACTACTCGACAATCTTGGTTACAACTCCTGATCCGACGGTACGGCCACCTTCGCGGATGGCGAAGCGGAGCTGCTCGTCCATGGCGATTGGCTGAATGAGCTCAATCTCCATCTTCACGTTGTCGCCAGGCATAACCATCTCGGTGCCGCCCGGAAGGGTGGCAACGCCGGTTACGTCAGTCGTACGGAAGTAGAACTGAGGACGGTATCCCGAGAAGAATGGGGTGTGACGTCCACCTTCTTCCTTCTTAAGGACGTAAACCTCAGCCTCGAACTTGGTGTGAGGGTTGATTGACCCTGGCTGCGCGAGAACCTGACCGCGCTGGATCTCCTCACGCTTGGTGCCACGAAGAAGGCAGCCAACGTTGTCGCCAGCCTGGCCGTCGTCGAGGATCTTGCGGAACATCTCTACGCCAGTGATGGTCGTGGTCTGAGTGTCGGTGATGCCGACGATCTCGACCTCGTCACCCGTTGAGATCTTGCCGGTCTCAATACGTCCGGTTGCGACGGTGCCGCGGCCGGTGATTGAGAAGACGTCCTCAACTGGCATAAGGAATGGCTTGTCGACTTCACGCTCTGGGATGTCGATGTAGTCATCAAGAGCCTGTGCAAGCTCGAGGATCTTGGCCTCGTAGTCTGCGTCGCCCTCAAGAGCCTTCAGAGCTGAACCGCGGACGAAAGGAATCTCCTCGCCCGGGAAGTCGTACTCGGAGAGCATTTCCTTGATTTCCTCTTCGACGAGCTCGATGAGCTCCTCGTCGTCGACCATGTCGACCTTGTTGAGGAAAACAACGATCTTCGGCACGCCAACCTGGCGAGCAAGAAGAATGTGCTCACGGGTCTGTGGCATTGCGCCATCAGGAGCTGATACGACGAGAATTGCACCGTCCATCTGAGCAGCACCGGTGATCATGTTCTTCACGTAGTCGGCGTGGCCCGGGCAGTCGACGTGGGCGTAGTGACGCGCCTCGGTCTCGTACTCGACGTGGGAGGTGGCGATGGTGATGCCACGCTCCTTCTCTTCAGGGGCGTTGTCGATCTCAGCGAATGACTTTGCCTCGCCACCCGACGCCTTTGAAAGGACAGTCGTGATTGCTGCAGTGAGGGTCGTCTTGCCGTGGTCGACGTGACCGATGGTTCCTACGTTGACGTGCGGCTTGCCGCGCTCGAACTTCTCCTTCGCCACTTTTCTTCAGCTCCTTGTAATCAAGATTTGCGCACCATGTTTGGTGCGCGTTCATAGAATCTAGCGAACAACCGAGGTTGAGCGCCGTCCGGCAGGTTTGCTACCCGTCTTCGCCCCCGCCGCTTCGAGATTCGACGACTTGCTCAGCAACGTTTGCTGGCACTTCCTCGTATCCCTCAAACTGCATTGTGTAGTTCGCACGACCCTGCGTTGATGAACGCAAGTCCGTTGCGTAACCAAACATCTCCGACAGTGGCACCGAGGCAGATACTGCCTGGGCGTTACCTCTGGCCTCCATTCCGTGGACACGTCCACGGCGGCGGTTGAGGTCGCCAATGACGTCACCCATGAAATCTTCAGGGGTAACAACTTCGACGGAGAAGATTGGCTCCAGAAGGACTGGCTTCGCAAGGCGAGCAGCTTCCTTCATTGCAAGAGAACCGGCAACCTTGAACGCGATCTCCGAAGAGTCGGTGTCGTGGTACTTGCCGTCAATCAGAGTGATCTTGATGTCGACCATTGGGTAGCCGGCCTTGACACCGTTATCGAGAGCTTCGGTAAGGCCCTTCTCTACAGCTGGGATGTACTCGGATGGAATTGCACCACCCTTGATCTTGTTGTCGAAGACGAAGCCTTGCCCTGGGGCTGGCTCGATGTCAACGTAGACAATTCCGTACTGGCCCGAACCACCGGTCTGGCGCACGAAGCGGCCTTCGACCTTCTTGGCCTCGCCACGCACTGTCTCGCGGTAGGAAACCTGCGGACGGCCAACGTTGGCCTCAACCTTGAACTCACGAAGCATGCGGTCCACAAGAACTTCGAGGTGGAGCTCGCCCATTCCGGAGATCTCAGTCTGGCCGGTCTCTTCGTTCGTACGAACTTGGAAGGTTGGGTCCTCTTCAGCAAGCTTGCCGAGAGCAACGCCCATCTTCTCTTGGTCAACCTTGGTCTTAGGCTCAATTGCGACCTTGATTACTGGCTCAGGGAACTCAATCTTCTCGAGGATGATCGCGTTGTCTGGAGCGCAGAGAGTGTCACCAGTTGAAACCTGCTTGATGCCCACGGCTGCAGCGATGTCGCCTGCGTGAACCTCTGTCAGCTCCTCGCGGTCATTGGCGTGCATCATCAGGAGGCGGCCAACGCGCTCGGTCTTGCCGGTGCTGGCGTTGAGGATTCGTCCGCCAGCCTCAAGCTTGCCTGAGTAGACGCGGAAGAAAGCGAGCTTGCCGACGAATGGGTCGGTCATGATCTTGAAGGCGAGTGCGCTGAATGACTCCGTGTCGGATGCCTCACGCGTTGTCTCTGGGCCTTCGCCCTCCCTCGCAGGCTCGTGGCCAGTGATCGGAGGCTTGTCAAGCGGGCTTGGAAGGTAGTCAATAACTGCGTCAAGGAGCGGCTGAACACCCTTGTTCTTGAAGGAGGAACCGCAGAGAACTGGGGTCATGCCCAGAGCAAGGGTCGCTGTGCGGACTGCTTGCTTAAGACGCTCAGGGGTTACCTCAGCCTCTTCAAGCAGCATCTCCATCAGCTCGTCGTCGTGGTTTGAAACCTCGTCGAGGAGAGCTTCGCGTGCCTGGGCTGCCTCGTCGGCAAGCTCAGCTGGGATCTCAGTGCGCTCAAACTCTTGGCCAAGATCGTCCTTGTAGATGATTGCGTCGTTCTGGACGAGGTCAATAATCCCGAGGAACTCTGACTCAGCACCGATTGGAAGCTGGATCGGAATTGCGTTGGCCCCGAGGCGATCAATCATCGTCTCGACGCCCTTGTCGAAGTTCGCGCCGATGCGGTCCATCTTGTTGATGTAGGCGATGCGGGGAACTGAGTACTTGTCGGCCTGGCGCCAAACGGTCTCTGACTGAGGCTCAACGCCAGCTACTGAGTCGAACAGGGCGATTGCACCGTCGAGAACGCGAAGTGAACGCTCAACCTCAACTGTGAAGTCAACGTGGCCCGGGGTGTCAATGATGTTGATTCGGTGGGAGTCCCACTCGCAGGTCGTTGCAGCTGACGTGATCGTGATGCCACGCTCCTGCTCCTGCTCCATCCAGTCCATTACGGCGCCGCCCTCGTGGACCTCACCAATCTTGTGGGTACGGCCGGTGTAGAAGAGGACGCGCTCGGTCGTCGTTGTCTTGCCCGCGTCAATGTGGGCCATGATCCCGATGTTTCGGGTGTTTTCGAGACTGAACTTACGTGCCGCCATGGTTAATCCGTTCTACTTTTCCGTTGTTTCGTCGTAGCGCAATGGAAATGCGCCCTAAGTTGCTGGGCCAGCCCCGCTGTTGCAGAGGCCGCTTACCAGCGGTAGTGGGCGAAGGCCTTGTTGGCCTGTGCCATGCGGAAGATGTCGTCCTTCCGCTTGAAAGCTCCGCCCTGTTGCTGCTGGGCGTCGAGAAGTTCGTTTGCAAGTCGCTGAGCCATTGTCTTCTCGCGACGATCACGGGCGAACTGCACGAGCCAGCGAATGGCAAGTGTGCGTGCGCGACGTGCTGAAACCTCAACCGGTACCTGGTAGGTGGCACCGCCGACACGACGTGAGCGAACCTCAAGAACTGGAGTGAGGGCCTTGATTGACTCCTCAAGCTGCTCTACAGGGTCACTGCCAGTCTTCTCGGCAACGATTGCAAGTGCGTCATAAACAATCTGCTCTGACTTGGACTTCTTGCCGTCCAGCATTACGCGGTTGATGACCTGAGTCACCAAGCGTGAGCGGTGGACTGCGTCTGGCTCAACTGGCCGGATTGAAGCTGCTGCGCGACGTGGCATTACTTGCCCTTCACGCCGTAGTGGGAGCGGCCTTGCTTGCGGTCACTGACGCCTGCTGCGTCAAGCGTGCCGCGCACAACCTTGTAGCGAACTCCCGGAAGGTCCTTAACACGGCCACCACGAACAAGAACAACGCTGTGCTCCTGAAGGTTGTGGCCCTCACCTGGAATGTAGGTGGTTACTTCCATTCCGTTGGTGAGCCTGACACGGGCAACCTTGCGAAGCGCTGAGTTCGGCTTCTTAGGGGTTGTCGTGTAGACACGCGTGCAAACACCACGACGCTGAGGTGCCGCGACCTTGGTCTTGCGGCCCTTTCCACTCTTCAGACCAGGGGTCGAGAGCTTCTTCTTGGTGGGCTTGCGGCCCTTTCTGATCAGCTGGCTAGTTGTAGGCATGCGGCGCAGAAAGATAGCAGCGCCCGAGATTCAGGGCGTTCTGGGCGAACGATGAATTTCAGCGAGCTACCGCAAAGGCACTTCTGCGAGCGCATCTTCGACCGACATAAGAGGGTCTCCGATGGCCTCTGCGACAGGTGCATAAGTGATCTTGCCAGCTGCCACATTTAATCCCAGAGCAAGGCCCGGATCAGCCGAGAATGCTGAGTGAATCCCCTTGTTTGCAAGGTTAAGCACGTATGGCATGGTCGCATTGGTGAGCGCGTAAGTAGAGGTGATTGGCACTGCGCCCGGCATGTTTGCCACGCAGTAATGAATGACTCCGTCAACCTCGTAAGTCGGGTCGGAATGGGTTGTCGCCTTGGAGGTCTCGAAGCAGCCGCCTTGGTCAATCGCGACGTCGACGAGTACGGCGCCCGGCTTCATCAGCGACAGCTGCTCACGGGTGATCACATGCGGAGCCTTGGCGCCAGGCACAAGCACCGCACCAATCACAAGGTCAACCTCAGGCAGCCTCTGCTCGATCTCAAGGGTCGATGCGTAACAGGTGCTCGCACGGCCGTCGAGCTCAATCTCAAGCTGACGCAGGCGGTCAATGCTTCGGTCGTAGACATAAGTCTCACCTTGCATGCCGATCGAGATGATCGCAGCGTTGGTGCCAACCACTCCGCCACCGATAACCATCACCTTCGCCGCAGCAACTCCGGGCACGCCGCCAAGCAAAGCTCCCCTGCCACCATTGGGCTTCTCCAACATGAAGGCGCCCGACTGTGTGGCCAGCTTGCCAGCAACTTCACTCATTGGAGCCAGCAATGGAAGGCGGCCATTTCGGTCTTCCACAGTTTCGTAGGCGATGCATGTCGCACCGCTCTTCATCAGGCCGTGAGTCAACTCAGGGTCCGGTGCCAAGTGAAGATAGGTAAACAGCAGGTGATCCGGCCTCAGGCGGGCAACCTCAACAGGCTGAGGCTCCTTGACCTTGACGATCATGTCCGCCTCGCCAAAGACTGCGTCAGCGTCAGGGAGGATCTTGGCTCCCTGGGCCACATAGTCGTCGTTGTTGATAGCGGAGCCCTCGCCGGCCCCGTCTTGGATGTAGACCTCGTGGCCGGCATCAGACAGCTCGCGGACCCCGGCAGGGGTCATCGCTACTCGGTACTCGTCCGGCTTGATCTCGGTCGGGACTCCGACTTTCATCCTGTTCCCCTGTCCTTAGGCGCCGCGGACTTGCATCCGGCGGGAGGCTTCTTCGAGAACCGGGCGCAGAACGCCAACGATCTCATTGAATTCCTCTTCACCAGCTATCAGCGGTGGGGAAAGCTGAATAACCGGGTCGCCACGATCGTCCGCGCGGCAGATGAGCCCTTGCTTGTAGAGCTCCGGTGACAGGAAGCCACGCAGAAGATCGGAAGAGCACACGTCTGAACTCCAGTCAACGATGTTTATCTCG
>CALJKH010000129.1 GCA_937973575.1 uncultured Solirubrobacterales bacterium
TCGGTTCATTGAGTTCATGCCGCTTGATGCCGACCGTTCGTGGTCACCTGAGCAGGTGCTTTCTGGCGAAGAAATCAGAACAGTGATCAACGCTGAATACCCGCTGGTTGAGGCAGAGCGCGAGCCTTCTGCAACAGCTCGAGTGTTTGAGTTCGCCGACGGCAAGGGCCGAATGGGATTCATCAATCCCGTTAGCGAACCTTTTTGCTCTGACTGCAATCGAATCCGGGTAACCGCCGATGGCAAGCTGCGCACTTGCCTGTTCTCGCTCGGTGAAACAGACCTGCGCGAGGTTCTCAGATCAGACGCCAATGACGATCAGCTTGAACAGGTAATCCGCGACGCCGTCTGGCGCAAAGAACTCAAGCACCGGGTCAATGACCCAGGCTTTGTTCAGCCCGCCCGCTCGATGAGTGCGATCGGCGGCTAGCGCCTCCGATCTAACAGGCCGCGCGTGCGCGATCGGCGGCTAGCGACTACTTAAGGGCAGCTTGGATGGCAGCGTTCATGGAGTTGATCCCGAACGCCCCCTCAAGACGGGCCTTGATCAGCCCGTCCTTACCCACCGTGAAGAACCAAGGCTCAGTCTCAAGCCCGAATGCAGTCATCTGAGGGTTCAGATTTGGCGGCTTGTTGTTGAGGTAAACCTCTTGGTGGATCGCGTCAATCTTCTTTCCGTACGCAGCTTGAAGCTGCAGGAGGAGATCGGTGACCGGACCGCACACTCGTGATTGGCAGAGCGCTGGCGTTGAAAACATCAGTGCGATCGACGCCTTCCCGAGGACCTGCTTGAAGTCGTATTGGTGAAGTGACGCAACTGGAGGGATGCGAGTCTCCAAACTCTTCAGGTCCGCGCCCGCTCCAACTGTCGGAGTAGTGATCGCAGGAGCCTTGTCGCCCACTCCTGGGATCTTGGTGCTCTTTACGACCTTGATCTGGCTGGTTGCGCCAACCAGCCCCGATGGCGTGTTGCTGACTGCCAACACAAACCAATTGCCCGCCGTTGGGATCTTCGCCTCGGCCTCGTAGATCGCCTTTAGGTCCGAGGTATCGGACGCCGCTCCCTTGGAGAGGTAGGCAGCCTGGGGAACCATCGGGTCGGCTGGTGCTGCAAACGGGCCGAGAGCCGGACCCGACAGACTGCTAGCGATGTAAAGAACAGTGGGGGCGTAAACAGCCTGTCCCAACTTTGCGTCAATCAGGCCGAAGGCCACCCGGTTCTGCCCTGGAGTGAAAGTCGCGCTGGCTGGCGCGTACTCCGGGCCGGGCTTGATCTTCGAGGCGATGCTCTGAATTGAGGCGCCATTAGCTGCCGGGAACTCGGCGATGTTCACAGTTCCCGCTGCGGCTACTTCCTCAGGAAGAGGCCCTGGCTTGGTCAGGTTGTTGTCTGATCCACAACCGCTGCCGAAAGCGAGAGCAGCGCAGACAGCAGCAAAAAGGGCAAGGTTCCGAGGGCTTGAGCAGGTCATCGAGCAATCATTGCACCTTCTCTGACTGACTCCGAGCGTTTGCTGCCTATGATGCGCCCATGGTTGAACCCGAAGGCGAAGCTGGAGCATGGTTGCGGTGTTACCGCTGCTGGTCGCAACAGCTTGAAGTCAATGTCACGTATGAAGGCCTGCATAAGGTTGACCCGCATACGGGCGAGCGCTCAGATTGCGTTGACGAGATCCAGGACTCAGTCGTCCAGTGCCTTGACTGCATGCATGACCAGCCGCACCTCACATTCACCGACGGTCGCGTACAGCCGATTGGAGACAGGTGGGAGCGCATGGTGGCTGGCACTCCTTGGGTTGCCTCCTGCACAGTCACAGTCGATGCAGATGAGGTTGAAACCTGCTCGGGCCCACATGCTGGCGACGCACTCTCATACGCAGCATTCGGTGACCACGGCACTCGCGAGTTCTTCACCCATGTGCGGTTCCACAAGCACGACGACGACAGAGTCATTGTGCACTTGCTCGTCGAGCTCTACGCAAGATCAGCAGAAGAGGCGACAGACGTCCTCAGCGACGCGTCGCGCGGGGTCCTTGCGATCACCAGTCTTGCTGAAGAGTCCCGGCCGCCGGCAGCGGTCGACGACCCCCACGCCTAACTAGCCACCGTCCCGCGCAACCTGGACGTGCATTACGGCTTCAGCCGTCCTTATTGGCGTAAAGAGGCTGTCGCACTTAGACAGCTGCCCCGAAACGATTCCATACGCCACATGGTTGGCAAAGACCGGTGAGCCGCTATCGCCTGGCACCGTGCAGAAATTCGCCTCAACAAGGCCGTACACGGTCACATGCTGGTCGCGATAGGTCACAGCCACACCGGTCCGCGTCACAACTCCGCAGCTCGTCGCAACAAGCCCAGCCCCAGATGAACAAACCCGCTGGCCGACGATAGGGATCGAATCTCCGATAATTGAATAGGCGTCGTTGCGCGTCGCACCTGATCCGCTGCGCACTGCCACCCACGCACGCGGTCGCCAGCCTGCAATGTTGTTGATCGCGACGATGCCTGCATCTGCGCTGGCGTCAAACCGCCGATTGTGAATTGGGCCGATGCGATGAGTGGTGCCGTTGATGAAATCCGTCAGCCAAGTTCCATTCCAGAGGTATTGGCAATGCCCAGCTGTCAACTGGTAGAGCTTCCCATCGCTCACGCTCCGGACGATGAAGCCTCCGGTGCAACCAGATAACGACCCGTAGATCCAGACACCTCCCCTAAGAGGCGGGTCGCAGAACACAGAGCGGCAGGGCAAAGTCGTCGCTGCCACAACCCCGGAGGTGACGCGCACCAACGAACCGTATTCAGTTGTCGCTTGGTACACAAACCGTTGCTGTGCAGATTGAGAATCACCAACGAACGGCGCTGTTATCAAAACGGCGTTGAGATCCGGCCTTACTCCGATGCTGATCGGAACAACAGTTTTCCTATTGATTTGCGCAAGGCGATTGCGAAGTGAGAGGACAACGCGATTCAGCTTCGACTCAGAGTTGGCCACAGAGACCACTTCACCAGGCAGACCAACCTTCACGAAAGCCGCAGTAAGCCTTCGTACATCGGAGGCATTACCTCCAACTAGGCCAATTCTGTAACCAGTATCTGGAAGCTGCGCTAGCCACAACCCACCGAACCGTGGCCCAGCTACTGACCTCGCGTATTTGACGAGATCATCCGGGACCGTCCCAACTTCTGGCGAGCTGATGCTGCGGCCCAGCGTGGGATCGGATCCAACAGGAAGTACGAACCTAGGTGTTGCTCCCGAGGACCTACGTGCGGCCCTCTCCTCGTCGCGGCGAACGACACCAGCAGCGGTCAACGCGATGACCGCCACAACGACGGCCCCCGTCGTCACTCTGTTCACAACTCAACGGTATGCAAGTCTGCCGCAGCCGGGTGAATCAAATGAAAAGACCCCGCCGCTTTCGCGACGAGGCCTATTCACTACAAACCGAGGTTGAGCGACTAGCCGAGACGCTCTGTGAGACCAGCGAGCTGGTCGCGCATCTCCTGTGGGAGGCGCTCGCCGAGGAAGTCAAGATGCTCCTCGATTGATGCAAGCTCTGCCTTCCACTCGGCGTTGTCAACCTTGAGGAGCTCAGCAAGGTCAGCATCTGACACGTCGAGACCGTCAGTGTTGAGGTCGCCCTGCTCTGGGAGCGTGCCGATGGCGGTCTCAACGCCGCCTACAGCTCCGTCACAGCGACGGAAGACCCACTCAAGGACACGGCTGTTCTCGCCGAATCCTGGCCACAGCCAGCGACCGTCAGCGTCCTTACGGAACCAGTTGACGTAGAAGATCTTTGGCAGCTTGTCTGCGTCGGCAGAGGCGCCAATCTTCAGCCAGTGGCCGATGTAGTCGGCCATGTTGTAGCCAGCAAACGGAAGCTGGGCGAATGGATCGCGGCGAAGCACGCCCATCGCGCCGGCTGCAGCAGCTGTTGTCTCTGAGGACATCGTTGCGCCGAGGAAGGTGCCGTGGTTCCAGTCGAACGCCTCGTGAACCAGTGGCACGACTCCTGAGCGGCGGCCACCAAACAGGATCGCGTCGATCGGCACGCCTTCTGGGTCATCCCATGATGGCGCGATGGCTGGGTCCTGAGACGCAGCAACAGTGAAGCGGGCATTCGGGTGCGAGGACGGTGTCTCTGAGTCTGGTGTCCAGTCGTTTCCGCGCCAGTCGATCAGGTGAGCAGGAGCTTCCTTGGTCATGCCCTCCCACCACACGTCGCCGTCATCTGTGAGTGCGCAGTTGGTGAAGACAGCGTTCTCCTTGATGGTTGCGATGGCGTTCGGGTTGGTGTCGTCACCAGTACCTGGCGCAACTCCGAAGAAGCCAGCCTCAGGGTTGATTGCGTAGAGGCGGCCGTCCTCCTTGAACTTCATCCATGCGATGTCGTCGCCGACTGTCTCAACTGTCCAGCCTTCAAGGGTCGGGATGAGCATCGCCAGGTTGGTCTTGCCACAGGCCGACGGGAATGCGGCTGCCACATGCTTGACCGCTCCCTCGGGTGAGGTCAGCTTGAGGATCAGCATGTGCT
>CALJKH010000130.1 GCA_937973575.1 uncultured Solirubrobacterales bacterium
TGCTCTATTGTCTATTTCGGCATTTCTAGCCAAAAACTTTAATTCCCGCTCCCACGCCGCGATGACCCGCGTGATAACCTGGATTTAGCCCTCCAGAAGGACCCTGTTTGCACGCCGGTCCACGCACACCCCGTCTCGAATTCGGGATCACCATCGCGGCCGTCGTCGCGGCGTTGATCCTTGGCGCATCACGTGCAATAGGGGAGACGGTGATTGTCCTGATCGCCGGTGGACAAACGCCAAGCCTTACTTTGAACCCGACTGAGTCATTCCAGTCAATGGCAGCGTTCATCGCGGCCACCTCGCGCAGCGACATTCCACAGGGGAGCCTTGAATACAGCACGATCTTCGTGGTCGGCTTCACGCTGTTTGTGATCACGTTGCTCCTGAACGGTCTTTCAACACGGCTCGTGAACCGCTACAGGCAGGTTTACGAATGAGTTCTACGGGGGTTGGTTCCGCTGGGCTGAAGCTTGACCCGCGCCCTAAGATCGGCGGACTTCTCTTCGACGTGGCTTTGCTCGGAGCAGTCGGCCTCGCTCTTGTCGCGCTCGTAACGCTGATTGGGCAGACCATTGTCGACGGTGCGCCAAGCCTCAGCTTCAGCTTCCTGACTGAGATGCCGTCCGAGTTGAACCCGAAAGGTTCTGGTGTTCAGTCAGCGATCGTTGGCACCGTGTACTTGATGGTGCTAACAGCTGTCTTCGTCATCCCGGTTGGTATTGCAACTGCCCTGTGGCTGGAGGAGTGGGCGGATCGCAGCCGCTGGTGGAACCGAGCGATCGAGGTCAACATTCAAAACCTGGCTGCGGTGCCGTCAGTCGTCTACGGGATTCTCGGCCTTGGCTTCATCGTCCGCGGTCCACTGTCACTTGGCCCGGTTCTGCTTGCCGGAGGACTAACCCTCGGGCTGCTTGTGCTTCCAGTCGTGATCATCGTCTCGAGGGAGGCGATTCGATCTGTGCCGCCCTCAATCCGTGAGGGAGCGCTCGCCTTGGGAGCCACAAGGTGGCAGGCGGTCAGTAAGCAAGTTCTACCGGGCGCGCTCGCAGGAATAGTCACTGGAGTGGTTTTGAGCATCTCTCGGGCG
>CALJKH010000131.1 GCA_937973575.1 uncultured Solirubrobacterales bacterium
GCATTGATGATTTCTGCTTGCTCTGAGGCCGACTTTGCAGCCCTCAGGCGATATTCCACCACCGAGGCAAGGTGGCGAGATAGTCGCTGCGGCGCCTCTGCGTCTTCGAGCTTTTCCCGCGTGACGATCTCTTCTAAGCCCCGGAGCGCCTCCTCCAACTCGCGCGTTACGAGATGGTCGCGGGGCCCTGGAATCAGAGATTCGTCACTCACGACAACATTATGTGCTGCTTGGGGTTACTGGGACCAGCGGTGCCAGACAGCTACCACCCAAACTCGCCAGCCTCACCGGCCATGTACTCGTGGGAGTCGTAGTCGCGGCGGTTGGTGGTTCGCTTGTGGCGGTTGCCTGAGCGGGCCTTGCGGCGTGGCTTGGTTGATGCTCGGCCACTGCCTGCCTTGTAGCTGGGCGTAACCAGGGTCTTTGCGTAGTAGATGCCGTTGGTGAGAGCCAGGGGCATGGCGAAAACGACGCCTGCCGAGTCGAAGTAGAGCCATGCGACGGTGTCACGGTCACCTGGGGAGCATGACTCAGCTTTCCAGTCTGGTCGCTTTGCAGTGATGTGGGCTTCGTTCTCGAGTAGCTCACAGAAGTGCTCCGTCACGTCACGGGTGGTGTCCCCGAAGACGCGCTGAACTGCACGTTCGAAGGCATGCGGCGTGATGCTGACTACGTGACCGCAGAGCTTGATGCGCTGCGACATCTGGGGGATTGTTTCGTTCAAGGTCGTCCTCTCTGTTGGGTTCACAGCAGGACGAAGTGCCCCGCTCCAACCACTTGGTCGTCGCGGGGTAACTGAATCTGACAACTACTTGCTGGTTAGTACTTCCCGAACCCCATCAGGCGCAGGAACTGGCTTCCACGTCTCGGGTGAGATGAAGACGTTGCGGATCTTGCCTTCGGCAACTGGTTGGCCGTCGCGTCTGATCACCAGGTTCCAGATCAGCGAGGTGTTGCCAAGCTCGACGGACTCAATCGTCACTGCGATTTCATCGTCGAAGGTGACTGGGGCGAGGTACTTCACATTGGCCTCGGCCACAACAACATCAACCTCGTACTTGGCTGTTAGGTCCGCGTAACCAGCTCCACCCAGGATCGCGCGCCAAGCCTCAGTACATGCAATGTCCATGTAGAGCAGGAAGTTGGCGTTGAACACCACGCCCTGTGGGTCGCATTCGTTGTAGCGGACTCGGATCGTCTCGGTGAAGGGGAACATGGGAGCAGCAGTCTCCCAGAGGCCGTCACAGTGATGCAGGGCCATCGCCCCGCTTGTGCAAACCGGGTTAAGGTTGCAATCCTTTCGGTATGCAGATCGACAGACTTCCAAAGCCAGCGATTGACTGGCGCCGCTTGATCACCGAAGACGATGTTCAGTATTTGGAGCGCTGCCAACCGTTCCTTCGAATCCCCGAAGATGACCACCCAACTCAGTGGGTTGACATTGACATCAGCCAGCTTGAGTACCCAGAAGAAGAGATCGGGGAAGTCCTTGCACTCCTCCTCGGGATTGTGCCTCCGTACATCCCAGACGCCCAACCCAATTTCTCCTCAGGCAGCTTCGGCGAAGTGGACGATTTTGAAGAGGCAGTCCGCGACCTTCTTGACAGCGACGACTGGCCGGAGATGGGTGCGATTGGCCCGTTCCGAAAACTCTCGCTCACCTGCCTCGTGCCAATTGACCCAGACGAGGAGCCACGGCGCAACGAACACAATGACAACCCAGCGCCACCCGAGCTCTACGGAAGCAGAGTTGAAGTCCTCCTAACCAAGGAATGGGTTATCTCAGCGTGGCACCCGATCAGGAGGATCACGCAGACCAGCGCGCCAGAGGCGAACTTGAGCAGCACGATGATGCGGCTGCGCGAATCAATGGAGCAGGTTGTTACCGACACAATTGACACAGACCAGCTCACAACAGGTGGTGACTTCGGAATCGCCCTGATCCGTGGATCGCTCGCCACTTTCTCTGGTCACCGGAGGGACCTCCACAAGCGCTTGGACGATTGGGAGCACCGCTATTACGAGAAGAACTTTGGCGCTGGATCGGAAACCACAGGCGGCGCAACAGCAAAGGAGACGCGCAACTCCACCAAGACGCTTGCCGAGATCCACGCAGCTGGCGTTGACCTGTCACGCGAACTAGACCACCTAACTGCCCCGCGCGACCGGGCGGCACTTCACTGGGTTGGCAAGAACACCACAAGTGACGCTGGCACCCACGCAGCTGAGATCTACGACCAGAAGATTGACCGCTACCGGATCAGCCTTCGCGATATTCGCGACCGCGTACGAGCAGGCCTTGACCTATCGCACAGCGTTGAGTCAACAAAGCGGGACGAGGCAGCGCGTAAGCGCGACTCGTTCATCGCGAAGATCGCAGCCGTGTTTCTCGCACCAACTCTTGTTGCCGGCTTCTACGGAATCAACACTCATTACCCGGACGCTGGCACCACCCGCGGCACGGTTGAGGCGATCATCCTGATGATCCTGAGCGCAGCTGGCGCCTGGGGCGGAATCGTCTGGTTTGAGAAGCGCGACCGCAAGGACGAAGACAGCTAAGCCTTTCCCCACCCTGCCACCCCACGGTTAGCTTGGAGTCATCAACCCGGGGTCGGGAATGGAGCAGGGCAGATGGCAGGTTTCATCATCGTCGGGGCAGTCGCAGGACTTCTGATCCTGTTCGCCATGTCGATTCGGATCGTGCGCGAATACGAACGCTTGATCATCTTTCGGCTGGGCAAGCTGCGCGGCGGCGCGCATGGGCCAGGCCTCGTTTTGATCATCCCGTTCATCGAGACGACGAGGCGAGTATCCATGCGGATCGTGACGATGCCGATCCAATCGCAGGGGATCATCACCCGCGACAACGTCTCAGTCGACATTGCAGCTGTCGCCTACTACCGGGTCGTTGACGCAGTCCAATCTGTTGTGGCTATTGAGAATGTTTCAGCAGCCATCAACCAGATTGCCCAAACGACTTTGCGCGCTGTGGTTGGCCGCCACACTCTTGACCAGTCACTGGCCGACACCGAGGCGATCAACGAGGACTTGAGGAAGATCCTCGACATCCAAACTGAGGAATGGGGCGCGACGGTGAAGATCGTTGAGCTGCGTGACATCCAGCTTCCCGAAACAGATCGGAAGAGCACACGTCT
>CALJKH010000132.1 GCA_937973575.1 uncultured Solirubrobacterales bacterium
CCGGACGGCCGCGATCACCATTGACCTGCTGGAGGTCAAAGAAGAAGGCCTGAATCATGTTCTTGGAGATCTGCCCAGTGAGCAGGTCCACGAAGTAACGGCCTTCGATCTCGCTTGCGGTGTCGAAATCAACTTGAGCGCCTTCAACTGCAACGCTCATGATGTGCTTCGGCGCAGGGTAGTTGGCACCCTTGATCTGCTTGCGCAGGTTGGCAGGGAATGCCGGCAGGTTCATCGCCAGCTTCGGCGTTGACGGAGTGCCACCTGGGATCTTGTAGCCCTTAACGTCCCAAGGCTGAACTGCCTCTGGGTTCTCAGCAATCCACTTCTTTGCTGCTGGCACAAGGTCGTCAGCTGAAGCAACCAGCTCGTCCACAACACCAAGCTCGTGTGCCTTGGCTGCGTTGTACTGCTTGCCCTGCATCAGCCAGGTCATAAGACCCTCGGTGATGCCGCGCATGCGCACGATCCGGGTTACGCCACCGGCTCCTGGAAGGAGGCCAAGCTGAACCTCTGGGAAGCCAAGCTTCACCTTTGGTGAATCGACAGCAACTCGGTAGTGAGTTGCGAGGCAGATCTCAAGGCCGCCACCAAGGGCAGCACCGTTGATAGCAGCAACAACAGGGACGCCAAGAGTCTCAAGGCGACGGAGCTGTGCCTTAAGTGCACGCACCATCTCCTCAAGCTCGGCAGCCTGTTCAGGCTTAGCTTCCTTGAGGTCATTGAGGTCGCCACCGGCGAAGAAAGTGCTCTTCGCGGAGGTGAGGACAACGCCCTTGATCGAATCCTTCTCTGACTCAAGACGCTCAAGGGTTGCTTCCATCGACTCCCCGTAGTCACGGTTCATCGTGTTAGCGCCCTGACTTGGGTCGTCAAGGGTGAGAATTACGACGCCATCAGCGTCCTTCTCGTACTGGATTGTCTTGCTTTCAGCCATGTTTAGATCGCCTCCACTACGGTCGCGATGCCCATGCCGCCGCCAACACAAAGCGTGCAGAGGCCGTAGCGGCCACCAGTGCGGTGGAGTTCATCAATGATTGTTCCGAGGATCATCGCGCCGGTTGCTCCAAGCGGGTGACCCATTGCGATTGCGCCGCCGTTGACATTGACCTTCTCCATGTCGAGGTCCATGTCGCGAACGAAGCGAAGTACTACTGCTGCAAAGGCCTCGTTGATCTCAACAAGATCAAGGTCGTCCTTTGTGATGCCTGCCTTAGCCAAAGCCTTCTTGGCTGCTGGAGCTGGGCCGGTGAGCATGATCGTTGGGTCGTCGCCTGAGAGCGCAGTCGCAAGGATGCGAGCGCGTGGCTTCATGCCCATCCTCTCGCCTGTCTCAGCATTGCCGATGGCAACGAGAGCTGCGCCATCCACGATGCCCGAGCTGTTGCCAGGGGTGTGTACGTGGTTGATCTTCTCGATCCAGTGGTACTTCTGGAGTGCCACTGCGTCGAATCCGCCCATCTCACCCATTGCTGCGAATGATGGGTTGAGGCCGCCAAGGGTCTCAACAGTGGTGCCCGCACGAATGAACTCATCGTTGTCGAGCACTACCTGGTCGTTGATGTCCTTGACTGGAATTACCGAGTTCGCGAAGCGACCCTCAGCCTGAGCTGCGGACGCACGGTCCTGTGAACGGACTGCGTATGAGTCAACGTCATCGCGCGAGAATCCTTCAACGGTTGCGATGAGGTCGGCGCTGATGCCCTGAGGAACGAACGACGTGTCGTAGTTGGTCTCTGGGTCCATTGCCCATGCGCCACCGTCGGTGCCCATTGGCAGGCGGGACATTGACTCGACGCCACCAGCGAAGACCATGTCCTCCCAGCCGGAAGCAACCTTCTGGGCTGCGATGTTGACGGCCTCAAGGCCGGACGCGCAGAAGCGGTTGAGCTGAACGCCAGCAACTGTGTCTGGCAGGCCAGCCTTGATAGCTGCAGTCTTCGCAATATCGGCACCCTGGTCGCCGACCGGGGTTACGCAGCCGAGGACAACGTCGTCGACGACGTTTGGATCAAGCTGATCGTTGCGGATAAGCATCTCGTGCATGAGGCCCACGACCAGATCCACCGGCTTGGTGCCGTGGAGTGATCCGTTGCTCTTGCCCTTGCCTCTTGGTGTGCGAATAGCGTCGAACACCAGTGCTTCACTGCTTGCCATCTGAGTGACTCCCTGTTTTCGTTGACTCGTGAGTCAATAGAGTAGTGCCGCCGC
>CALJKH010000133.1 GCA_937973575.1 uncultured Solirubrobacterales bacterium
AGCAGCCCAAGCACCGCGAGCGTTGAAGCCAGCCAGGTTGCCCAACTGAGCCCTCAGCACTCCAAGTTCAGTGGTGTGTGACCCAACGAGAGCCTCGAGGGCCGAGAACTGCTCCGCAGTAATTACTGAGTCAGACGCTGGATTGCCTGGCTCAACCGGAGTGCCCTGGTCGCCGCGCGGACCAGTGGCTCCGACCGGACCAGCCTCACCCTGCGGGCCTTGCTCGCCTTGGACACCCGGCATGCCTTGTGGGCCTTGCTCGCCTTGGGGCCCAGGAGCACCTTGGGGACCTTGCTCACCTTGTGGACCTGCGACGCCTGCTGGGCCAGCCACGCCCTTATCGCCCTTTGCGCCGGTGTCACCTGTTGCGCCAGCTGCACCAGCGTCACCCTTGGCACCAGCATCACCCTTGGCGCCAGCTGCACCGGTCGCGCCCTTGAGCGCAGTGCCAGTGGTTGGCCACTTGCCGCCGGCCTTTGGCCCGTAAAGAACTGATGTATCCGTGCGGAAGAACATGTCACCGTCTGCGCCACCTGTCGGCGCGGTCGTTCCGCTGAGGATGCTCGAGCCCTTGAGAGAGGTGATCGTCGCGGGGGCCAAATCCTTAGCGAGGATCGAGCCGTCCTTGATTTGGGTCGATCCAACGCTGTTTGTGGGCAATGCCGTAGCCGCCCAAGAAACCCCGCCCAAGGTCACGAACAGGCAAGCTGTTGAGACGACGTTCGCATAACTGAGCTTTTTGCGGAAGCGGCCCATTAGCGAACCGCAAAGTAACAGACGACGTGCTGGTGCGCCACAACACCCGCAACGCCGTTCGGTAATCAGCACCGTTGGTAGGCTCAACCCTTCATGCGTGACTTCCTAAAGACAGTTTCTGAACAGATCGTCGTCTTTGACGGCTCAATGGGTGCCCTCCTTGAGGAGCAGGACCTGACACAGGCCGACTACGGCGGGCTTGAAGGCAAGTGCCACGAGGCGCTCGTCCTCAACCGGCCGGATGTAATCCAGTCTGTTCACGAGTCCATGCTTGACGCCGGCGCGATCGTCGTTGAAACGGACACCTTCCAAGCCTCGCGCCTCAAGCTTGATGAGTGGGGCCTTGGTGAGCACACGCTCGAGGTCAACATCAAGGCAGCTGAAATTGCCCGCGCAGCCGCTGGCGAAGACCGCTTCGTCGCCGGGTCGATCGGCCCAACCGGCTTCCTCCCCGCCTCCGACGACCCAACCCTTGGCGGCATCACCTTCCGTGAACTGCAAGCAGTCTTTGAAGAACAGGCCCGTGGGCTTGTCCAAGGTGGCTCCGACCTTCTGATCATCGAAACTGCGCAGGACATCCTTGAGGTCAAGAGCGCGATCTTCGGTGCCCGCCAGGCATTCGAAACCCTTGGTAAGGAAGTGCCGCTGATGATCAGCGTGTCACTCTTGCCCAACGGCGGCAAGATGCTGCTCGGTACTGACATTGCCTCAGTCCTGACCACTCTCGCAGCGCTGAAGGTGGATGTAATTGGCCTCAACTGCTCAACCGGCCCCGAGGACATGCGCGACGCAGTCCGCTACCTCGGTGAGAACGCGCCAATGCCAGTTCACTGCATTCCAAACGCTGGCCTGCCACTGCAGGGCCCTGACGGCGAGACGATCTTCCCTGAGAAGCCCGACACCCTTGCGGCCACGCTTGCCGAATATGTAGACCGATACGGAGTTGGCATTGTTGGCGGCTGCTGCGGCACCACGCCAGACCACATCCGTGCGATCTCCGAGGCAGTCAAGGACTTCAAGCCCAAGCCACGGCCCACGAAGACTCCGCCGATGGTCAGCTCGATGATCACGGCTACCGGCCTGGTCCAAGACCCTCGCCCCACCCTTGTTGGTGAGCGCGTCAACTCCCAAGGCTCGCGCGCTGCAAAGGAAATGCTGCTCGCCGACGACTACGACGGCCTCGTCCAAGTCGCAGAGAACCAGGTTGAAGGCGGCGCCCACATTCTTGATATCTGCGTAGCTCTGACTGAGCGGCAGGACGAAGCTGAGCAGATGGCAGAGGTTGTGAAGCGGATCAGCCTTACCCAGCCAGCCCCAATCCAGATTGACTCAACTGAGCCAGATGTAATTGAGGCAGCCCTTGAGCAGATCCCGGGCCGGGCAATCGTCAACAGCGTGAACCTTGAAGCTGGCCGCGACAAGATGGACCTTGTCGTACCAATGGCTGGCAAGCACGGCGCAGCCGTGATCGCCCTGACGATTGACGAAGTCGGCATGGCCAAGACGGTTGAACGCAAGGTTGAAGTTGCCGAGCGGATCTACGACATCTGCGTCAACGACCACGGCCTCGACCCTGAGCTGCTGATCTTCGACCTCCTCACCTTCACTCTCACCACTGGTGAAGAGGAGTGGAAGCCAAGCGCAGTTGCCACGATCGAAGGCATCCGCGAAGTTAAGGCCAAGCTGCCCGGCGTTAAGACATCACTCGGTGTCAGCAATGTCAGCTTCGGCATTGGCGAGCCAGCCCGAAAGGTCTTGAACAGCGTCTTCCTCCACCACTGCGTTGAGGCCGGCTTGGACCTCGCAATGGTCAACCCGAACTTCATTACCCCTTATGGCGAGATCAGCGACGAAGAGCGCAAGCTCGCTGACGACCTTGTCTTCAACCGTTCAGACGACGCCCTCACAAACTTCATCGCCCACTTTGAAGGCAAGGGCGAAGAGGACATTGAGGAAGCAGCCGACCCAACTGAGGGCATGACCCCAGAGGAAGCACTCCACTTCCACATCCTTCGCCGCAAGAAGGACGGAGTTGAGGATTGGATTGACAGCAGTGTTGAGAAGATCGGCGCCGTCCCAACCTTGAACGAAGTGCTGCTGCCCGCCATGAAGGAAGTTGGCGACAAGTTCGGCGCCGGCGAACTAATCCTTCCGTTCGTGCTCCAGAGCGCAGAGGTAATGAAGAAGGCGGTCGCCCGCCTTGAGAACTACCTTGACCGCATTGAGGGCTACACCAAGGGCACAGTTGTCCTCGCGACAGTCTTTGGCGACGTGCACGACATTGGCAAGAGCCTCGTCAACACGATCCTCACCAACAATGGCTACACAGTCATCGACTTGGGCAAGCAAGTTCCAATCAACCAAATCATTGACGCTGCCAAGGAGCACAACGCCACAGCTATTGGCCTCTCCGCGCTGCTCGTTTCAACTTCCAAGCAGATGCCAGCCTGTATTGAGGAGCTTCACAACCAAGGCCTTGACTTCCCAGTCCTGATCGGTGGCGCAGCAATCAACCGTGACTTTGGCCGCCGCGTCCTTTACCCCAAGGGCAAGGAATCAGATGAGGTTTACGCCCCAGGCGTGTTCTATTGCAAGGACGCATTTGCCGGACTTGCAGTAATGGACCAGCTGGTTGACGAGGACCAGAAGCCAGCCCTGCTTGAGGACATTCGTGAGCAGGCAGCCACATTCCGCAACAAGCCAGTTGAGATTGACAACTCACCGCCGGTAACTGACGACAGCGTGCGCAGCACCGTCGCGACCGACAACCCAATCCCAGAGCCTCCGTTCTGGGGTGTCCAGGAAGTCGCACCATCACTTGAAGAGCTCTACCCCCACCTTGACCGCCACGTCCTCTTCAAGCTCCACTGGGGTGGCCGCGGCAAGAAGGGCGAAGAGTGGCGCCAGCTGATCGAGGAGGACTTCCAACCCCGCCTTGAACGCATGTGGGCTGAACAGGATTGGATCCATCCCAAGGGCCTTGTTGGCTACTTCCCCGCCTACAGCGAGGGCAATGAGATCGTCATCCTCGACCCTGAGGACCAGAAGACTGAGCTTGAACGCCTTGTCTTCCCGCGCCAGCCAAAGCACGACCGCCTCTGCCTTGCTGACTTTGTAAGGCCACGCGAGTCAGGCGAGATTGACGTTGTAACCCTGCAGGCAGTCACAGTTGGTGACTCGGTAACAGAGCTGCTGGCCAGGCTTGAGCAGGAAGGCGAGTTCGCAGAACAGCTCTTCACCCACGGCCTTGGCGTACAGGCAGCTGAAGGCACAGCCGAGTGGCTGCACTACACAGTCCGCGACCAGCTCCAAATCCCACAGGGTCAAGGCCGCAGGTACTCATGGGGCTACCCAGCAGTACCTGAGCAGTCAGAGCACGAGAAGGTATTCCGCCTGCTTGGCGCCGAGAAGATTGGCCTGTCGCTGAGCGAGGCTTACGCGCTTGAGCCTGAGCAGAGCACAGTTGCGATCATCACCCACCACCCACAGGCCGTTTACTTCGGCATGAAGAGTGGCTTTGTTCCCAAGGCCCCAGTGGCTGATGACGTAATCGCCTTGAGCGAGCGCGGCGGCGAGCTCCCCGAGCTTGACCCAGACGCAGTCGTTGAAGCTGAGGCTTAGGGCTTAAAGCCAGGCGGGGGCGAAGTATCGCCTAGCCCAGCCTCACCCCTACGTGGGTCAATGCAAGCAGCCGAGCGCGATCGTCTACATAGACGGGTTCAACCTCTATTACGGAGCATTGAAGGCTCGTCCATACCTTCGCTGGCTCGACCTTGAGGCGCTAGGTGAGCGGCTAATACCCGCCGACCACGACCTCCTCGCAGTGAAGTACTTCACAGCCGCAGTCCCAGAAACGGATTCAAACCCTCTGGCTGCCAAGCGGCAGGCCATTTACTGGAAGGCACTCCGCTCCACGCCGAAGGTCCAGCTTGAGCTAGGTCATGTTGCGATCAGGCGACGGAGCGCGCGCCTTGCGGACGGCTCAGGGTTTGTGAGCATTCTTCATCGTGAGGAAAAGGGGTCCGATGTCAATCTCGCCTCCGCCCTTCTCATTGATCATTTTCTACGTACTCCAGACCTAGCCATCGTGATCAGTGACGACACCGACCTAGAGTCGCCGGTTGCGATGGTGAGAGAACGAGGTCAGCATCTCCAAATAATCAGTCCCAGAGGAATGCAACTAGAGCGACTGGGTTGTCCCGAGCACCGGGCGCGCAAACTGAGGCAGTCGGTCCTAGTGACATCGCAGTTCCCAGATCGGGTAGTCGCTCACGACGGCACAACTCTGGTACGCCCCGAATCTTGGACGTAACTGCACCAAGTTTGCGCAAGCACTTGAAGCAGAAATGTGGCTTTGCTAGCTTGAGGACAACTCCGCCGGTCCCTTCGAAGGCCGGTTTGCTCGGCCGCCCTTTGGCGGCCGAGTGTATTTAGGGCCCAACGGCAGGATTACAGCCCTTCGCGCCGTACTAGAAGGGTATGAACTGGCGTTATATCGGCGTGGTGGCCGCAAGCCTCTGCGTCGGCGGGGCGGTTGGCTTTGGCACAGCCCAAATAGCCAAGCCTGACTTGGCCGAGGCCAAGGCCGCTGGCGTCACCAATGGCTCACTCTCTGCCGTAGCGCAGGGCAAGAACGAGGCAGCCGCTGCGAGCGTCGCAGCCTCGAGCAAGGCGATTGAAGATTGGAAGGCCCACCGGCCCACCACAACCGTTACCTCAACGAGGACTCAATGGACGACTCAATAGACGACTTTGAGATCAACATCTGGACGGCGAGAACTGCCAATGCTGCAGCTACTGAAGTGCCAGATGACCCAGCAAGCCTTGGCGAAGAGCTCCGCGCACTTGAGGAAGCCGCCACACCTGAAGTTGAACTCGCCCCTGTGCTTCCTGCTGCAGTTGAGGAAAGCGCACCAGCTAGGCCCAACACGGTCGCCGCGGCCAAGGCGCAGCGACTCGACAAGTCCCGCACCGGGATCGTGCTCGCCATCCTTGCCGTCGGCG
Organism: uncultured Solirubrobacterales bacterium; assembly: GCA_937973575.1. Lineage (GTDB taxonomy): Bacteria > Actinomycetota > Thermoleophilia > Solirubrobacterales > Solirubrobacteraceae > WLNJ01. Next base: position 5,761 of record CALJKH010000133.1, read on the forward strand.
TCGCCGCGGGCTGGGCAGCAAACTCAAACTTCACTAAGAGCGCCACGCAGGCATCAAACGAAGGCAAGAAGATTGGCGCAGCCCTTGTCGCCCCGGCAAATGCAAAGGCCACTGCTGCAGCTGAGAAGCAGGGTTACGCCGCCGGCCATAAGGCTGCCAAGCATGTCTACCCAGTAGTCGTGAAGCACAAGACTGTCACCCAGTACATCCGGCTGACAGCGCTTAACGCCTCCCCCTACCAACTCGCTGCGATCTGGGCAATCCACCACACGCCAGTGCCAAAGAACTACTGCCACACCGCCACTGTCTCCAACGACTGGGCCTACGCCCAGATGTCATTCCACGCATGCGGTGGCAAGCCGGCCAAGACACCACCGAAGACTGAGTGGTTCCGCAGTAATGGCGGCGCTTGGACGAGCCTTGGTCAGTCGGCCTGCCAAGTACCAGCGCAGTACCGGCCGGCGTTCGGCATCACTTACTGCTGAGCTAGCGGCGCCTAGCCGATGCTAGGCAGGATCCTGAAGCGGTAGGCCATCAGCGTTTCGACCATCGCAGCTAGGCATTCATCACGCGTCAGGGCACCGGCGCGGTAGCGACTGCCGAGCAGCTCGATCGCGTAACACTGGATTCGGTAAGTCTCCCTAGCAACAGTGCTCTTGGCCCAACGCGGCGTGCTGCTAAACAACTTGTCGAAGGCGACATCATGCAGTTCGTCCATAGCCGCGGCCACATTGGCGCCGCCAACATCTCTCGCAGGACCAATCATCCACAGTGGTGTGCGCTCAATCATGTAGGTCAGGTAGGCCTCCATGCCAAAGGTGATCCGCTCGCGAACAGCGTCTTCATCCTTGTTCGTGAGGAGGTCCCCAGCATCGCCCATAGCGTCGAGCGCGCTAATCAGAATCGGAACCGTGTTGCTAACAATCCTGTCCACGATCGGCTGCACTCCACCGCCGGGGAAGTAGAGGGACACAAGCTGCCGTGTTACGCCAGCAGCTTCTGCGATGTCGTCAATGCTTGAGTTCGGGTCCTTGTTGAGGACCTTGATCGCAGTGAGGATGATCTCCGTCTCGCGGGCATCACGCGGCAGAGCGCGGCGGGTCGGTGGCTTGCTTTTGGTAGCTGCTCCCTTAGACATAAAACAGATGTTACTTATTGGCCTGCGTACTCTGCCGCACTGGGATCTCCACCGGCCGTGCGTGCATCGCACGGATGCGAACCTCACGCCAGGTAATCCCCTCACGCACTAGGGCCGGCATACCCATCAGGAAGGCCGTCGCAAGCTCCACGACCTGCAGAACGATGCCGTAGCCGAGTGCATCAGCACTGCTGATTCCGTAACCGCCGTGCAGCACTGCAACGCAGGCAGCTTGGAAGACGCCGAGGTTCGCTGGCGTGGCTGGGATGGCTGCGGTTACGTTGACAGCGAACAGGACTGCTGCTGCCCCACCAAGGCCAGCACGGCCAAGGCCCATCGCCTCAAGCAGTACGTAACAGGACAGCCACTGCAGAACCCAAGCGGAGAGCTGGAAGACGGCGGCTGTCGCCCCCAGCTTCGGATTCTTGAAGACTCGCAGGCCGTTGCGAAGCTCGGCCATCAGCCAACGGCCCCTCTCCGACAGGGCAGCGACCTTCTCCGACCGTGCGTTCTTACCGCGGGCAAGCAGCACCGGCGCAAGCAACACGCAGACCAGCACCAGTGACGGCGCAATCGCTATCGCCAACAACGCGTCAGCGTGCCCGTGGAAGAGAGGGACTGAGCCAAACATCACGATGCCAAGCCCGACTAGAGCCACAAGGTTTAGGAGCGTTTGGGAGACGATCGTGCCGACAACAGACGGGAATGTCTTAACTGGATCACCAGCACGGCGGGCGACAACGATTGCCCTCGCAGGCTCACCTAGTCGAGCTGGCAGCGTGGCGCTCATCAGCACTCCAATGAATGTGCCACGCATCGCATCAGCGAGCTTGAGGTTGCTGTCAGGCAGCGCGGCCTTCAACATCACGTCCCACGCGACCCCGCGCAGTGCCATTGACGCGCACATGATCCCCAAGCCCAGCAGTACAAGCGACGGCTTGCTGCCAATCAGAGCATCAACGATGCGCTGAAGGCCAATCCGGTTGAGAGCCCAAGCTGAGGCTCCCAATGCGGCCACAGCTGCGAGGCCAATGACGCCACGGCGAATGCGCCCGCGGACGCGCTGGCGCTTGCGCTCCGGGGTGTCGTCAGGCGGCGGCACACGCTTAGGGCGAACGTTCTCCCCAAGGTCAGCGGGAAGCGACCCTGACCAAAGGCCAAAACGCTCACGCGTTGTCTGGGGCTCGGGGTGGGCAAGCGCAGTCTCGTAGACAGCTTCAACCTGCTCGGCCACGCGAGTCCAGGCGAACCTGTGGCTTGCCTCCCATGCCGCGTCGCCTAGCCGCTGCAACTGGGCAGCGTCGTCGCCAAGGTCGCGCAGGGCGAGCGCTAGGGCAACCGGGTCTCCAGGTGCGACGAGCAATGAGTCCACCCCGTTGGTCGCGACATCGCGGTAGCCGGCAATGTCACTGGCCACAACTGGCGTGCCAGCGGCGAATGCCTCAGTAAGGACCATGCCAAAGCTCTCGCCGCCAAGCGAAGGGGCGCAGAGGAGGTCAGCCCGGGCAAGTTCGTCGAGCTTGACTTGGTGTGGCACCTTGCCAAGCGCCCTTACGCCGGCAGGGTTGTTGAGGAGGTGCTCAAGCTGGGCTGGCGCGACGCCGACCAGAGTCAACTCAATATCAAGGTGTGACCTGAGCGCCTCAAAGGCACGCAGAAGTACAGGCAAGCCCTTGCGCTCAACCGCCTGCCCGATGAACAGCACCCGCAGCGGGCCTTGCACCATGATCGCGAACGTCTCGTTCCACGCGTCCCAATCCGCGCTTTCCAGCTCGTCTGCCACCGGTCCGGCGACGCCCGCAACGTTGTAGAGCACATCGATCGGCCCGTCCCCCGTGCCCGCTGCCGCCGCGCGAACCGATGCATCGCTCGCCACGTCGCACGGATGGATCGTCAAAAGGCCGCCAGATGCCGCCGCAAGGTCTTCAAGCTCCGTGCTGGCCTTGCGCGGCAAGGCCAGCACGCGGTCACCCGCCGCAACATGCTGCGCAGCAAGCGCAAGCCCGATGCCCCGGGCAGCCCCGGTAATCACGACGGTAGCCATGGTCTTATCTCCCCGCTCTCAAAGCTTCAGCAGTTGCTTGCCCTTGTTCGAACCCGAAAACAGCCTCTGCAATGTTGCAGGTGCATTCTCGAAGCCGTGCTGCACGTCCTCGCGGTAGGCGAGGCGGCCTTCGTTCACCCACTTGACCAGGCGGCGGCGGATATCAGGGAATTCATTGGCCCAATCGAGCACGATGAAGCCCTGCACCTTCATGCGGTTCAC
>CALJKH010000134.1 GCA_937973575.1 uncultured Solirubrobacterales bacterium
TCTGCGCCAACGGGGTGCTGGCCGTCCAGTCGATCAGCTCACGCACACGCGAGGGATCCCCGATTACTTCTGCCGTCTCATGTGGGCGGACAAGGTCTGGGTTTACCTCGTGAAGCACTTCGACCTTGTCAGCTGCAGCTTCGCGGACTAGGCCAACCAACTCCGCGGTTGAGGCTGACCTGCCTGAGCAAACATTCACAACGCCTGCGTGACCGCCAGCGGCAAGCTCGCGGTATGCCACGGCTACATCACGCACATCGGTGTAGTCGCGCCTTGTGGTCGCTGTGCCAGTGCGCAGAGTTACTGACGCGTGTCCTGTCATCACAGCGCTAGCGACTTGGGCGACAAGTGATCCGATTAGGAACTCGGTCGCCTGCCCTGGGCCAGCATGGTTAAAGCCTCGCGCGCGGACGACCTTGAGCCCATGCGCCTCAGCGAACAGGCCTCCGGTGAGGTCGCTCGCAGCCTTAGCGAGGGCATACGGCGTGGCAGGAGCAAGCTGGTGTGATTCAGCGATTGGCAGGTCCTGCGGCTTGCCATAGGACTCGCCGCTGCAGGCGATCAGGACAGTCGCATCCGGGGCTTCAGCCTCTACTGCCTCCAACAGGTTCCAAGTCATCGTCTGGTTGTCAGCAAGGCAACGCACAGGGTCCTGCCATGAGCGGCCAGTTGAAGCCAAGGCAGCTAGGTGGTGGACGATCCCGGGCTGCGTCTTGGCGATCAGTTCCCGAGTCTTGCTGCTGTCGAGAAGATCGCACGCAACGCCTTCACCGACAGTTGTGGTCCCAGAGGTTGATACGCCGATGACTTGATCACCTGCGTCGACGCACGCTTGCGCCAAGTGGCTTCCGACAAAGCCAGACGCACCAGTGATGAGAGTGGGCCCAGCCATCAGCTCTTAAAGCTGGTCGCCGCTAGGCACCAGGGGTGTCGCTTCATCTGCGACTTCAGCAGCTTCCTCAGCGTTGAGGATTCCCTCAACTGCGCCAAGCGTCGCGCCGAAAAGAGCGTGGCGCCATGTGGCCTGGGCGAAGGCAGCGCGATTACCCGAGAGGCTGACGAGCTCGTCCCTCGCAGGGTGGACCTTGTCCGCAATTGCAGTTGCTGGCCAGGAGAGGAGATGTTCGATCATTCCTGCGGCCAGTCCACGGGCAGCAGGAGGGCCGGGAAGACGGTGCTTGGTGTTGGCGTAAACAGCGCCGAAGAGTGCGCCGTTAACGATGTGCATGACGAACCCGATTACGCGCCAAGCCGGCCCGCGAGTTACTCCTTTGCCGAGGAACTCAACGTCGCTATAGCGACAGCCAAAGATCGGCTTGTCGAGTGGTTCTGTTGCTGCCCACACGAACGCTGCGGCAGCACCTGCGGCGGCTCCATTGGCTGTAGTTCGGGCGTCAATCATCACTACCGAAGATACCGCCGCAGGTGGGCGGTTGGCGCGCCTGGTGTTCTGCCGGCCAGGTAGCGCTGATTTGGTGACTCGCCGCCCTGCCGCCAAGTAGGCTCAGAAACCGTGGATCGCGATGCCCTGCATACACGCGCTCGCGATAAGGGCGTAAATATCGTTCTTTATTGGGTTGCCCGCAGCATTTTGCAGCCCTTCTTCCTGATCTACTTCCGGACCTCGCGCAAGGGGATGGACAACATCCCCAAATCGGGCCCTGTGATCATTGCCCCCAACCACAGGTCATTTCTTGACCCGTTCGTAATTGGGTGTTGCATCAACAGGCCGATCTACTTCGTCGCTAAGAAGGAACTCTTCAGTAACCGAATCGCCGGCTGGCTCCTCAATCGCCTCGGGGCCTTCCCAGTGAATCGGGATAAGGGTGATGCGGAGATGCTCGCCACGGCAGAGGCAATCCTTGCTCGGGGCGACAGCGTGATGATCTTCCCCGAGGGCACCCGAGTGCGCCCGGGCCCACTCGACAAGCCAAAGACCGGGGCGGCAAGACTGTCCCTCATTTCGGGGGCGCCTGTTATCCCCGTTGCTGCGATTGGGACGGAGGCAATCCGGCGTGGGTTTAGGTTCCGCCCTCACAAGATTCGGATCCTGATCGGCAAGCCACTTCACTTCGACAAGGTCCCCAAGGAGGAGATCACTCCAAACCTTGCGATCTCGGTCACTGACCGCATCTGGGAGCCGGTCAAGATGCAGTGGGAATTGCTCGGCGGTGTGGCACCGCTTAGGCGAGTAGCGGTTGTTGGCGCCGGCTCAGCGGGAACAGCCTTGGCCGTCCTGCTTGCTCGAGCAAAGGTTGATGTTGACCTTGCCTGCCGTAGTGCGGATCAAGCTGATCTGCTCGCAAGCAGCCGAGTTAACGAGGCTTATCTACCAGGGGTCACTCTGCCTGACGGAGTGCATCCGATTAGGGCTGCCGAACTTGATGCAAGCGCATGCGACATGGTCTGCTTCGCAGTCCCCTCAAGAGCGCTTCCCGCAGCGTTGGCAGCCCATGTACAGCGGATGCCAGAGTCAACCGACATCGTGCTGCTCAGCAAGGGGCTAGTCCCACACCTGGGTGACCTGCCAGCTGAATACGCCGAGAAGCGGGCTGCTGGCCACAGGATCGCTGCGATAGGCGGCCCGGCGCACGCCGCAGGCGCACTGGAGAAGGGGGCCGCGTTCGTCTTGGCCTCAAAGGACAAGGTCTTGCTGGCCCGGCTTGCCGCGCCGCTTAGGGACGCTCGAACTTATGTCGAGACAACGGACGATGTTGCAGGGGTAGAGATGGCAGGCTGCGCGAAGAATGTTGCTGCCTTGGCCGCTGCTGCTGCAATGGGCGGCGGGCCGAACGCTGCAGGGGCCGCAGCCGGTCGCGTCTGGGCGGAGATCGTCCGCTGGGCAATGGAGCGTGGGGCCAAGTCGGAGACCTTTGCTGGACTCGCTGGGGCGGGTGACCTTGTGGCAACTGTCCTCGCCGAAGGCAGCCGTAACCGCCGAGCTGGTGAGAAGTTGGCAGCCGGCGTGCCGATCACACAGATCGAGAAGGAAGTCGGCCAAGCGATTGAGTCACTTGACACTGTGCCTCTATTGGCCGCCAAGATGACTCAAGACGGTGCCCACGCACCGGAGACACGCATGCTCGCTCGCCTTGTCGCTGGGCAGATAGAGCCTGAGCGTTGGCGTGAACGAGTCACAACTTCGAAGCTTCCACGCCGTAAGCCGCTGCGGGCCTTAAACAGCTAGGGCCTCGGCCCGCTACGGTCCCCACATGGCCACTTGCTATCGCCACCCAGGGGAGGAAACGGGAGTCTCCTGTTCAGCCTGCGGAAGGCCAATCTGCCCTGACTGCATGACACCAACTCCAGTCGGGATGCGGTGCCCAGAGTGCTCCCGTGAAAAGACGCGGGTAACACGGATGACTGCAGACAGGCCTGCCCCAACTGTGACCCAGGTGCTGATCGGGATCAACATCGCTGTCTTCATTGCTCAGGCTCTAACGGGTGGCGGATTTGCATCGGGTGGCCGAGGCAGCCTGATGGTTAACGGCGAGCTGTATGGGCCTTTCGTCGCTTACAAGCACGAGTACTACAGGCTTGTAACCAGCGGCTTCATGCACGCTGGCTTCTTCCACCTCTTTATGAACATGATCTTCATCTGGATCCTTGGCCAGATGCTGGAGCCTCGCCTTGGTAGCGCCCGGTTCCTGATGCTCTACATGGTCAGCCTGCTGTGCGGGTCAATGGGCGCAATGCTGATCGAGCCCACGGTGCCCGTGGTTGGCGCATCAGGTGCCGCCTTCGGGCTTTTGGGAGCAGCTCTCGTCATGCACCTGCGCGAAGGGCTAGACCTTCGCGATTCACCGCTGATGCCAGTTCTGGTCATCAACCTTGTGATCACATTCGTGGTTCCAGGCATCGCGATCGGCGCCCATGTGGGCGGAGTGATTGGCGGCTTTATCGCCGGCTGGCTGCTTGAAGAGGTTGATTCCCGTGCTGGACGGGCAGCAAGCCTGCTGGCTGCTGGAGCGCTTGGAGTTATCGCAGTCGTTGTTGCGATTGCTGCAGCTGGCGGCGGCGGGCTGTTGACAGGCCAACCAGGCCTGTAAGTACTTCTACTCCGAGATCTTCCAGTCGCCGTTGACCTTCTGGAACTTGATCGGCCGGTCGGTGGCTGTGGCATTGAGAAGAGCTGCTGTCGCAGTATCGCCCTTGATTACGACAGTCGCCAGTTTGCCGTTCTTGAGCCGCCCGAGTGACGCATCAAGCTGCTGCCCGAGCGAGCCGAAGGCCTTCTTACCTGTGGCCGTCTGAGCCACTGCTGCAGCTGCGGCCTCACATGACTTGGCGACGCGGAGAGCTGGCCCAGCGTTAGCGATTGTCGTTGCGGTCCTAGTACCGACAGCGGTGCAGAAGGTCTTCCAGTCGCCTGCAGCAAGTGCCTTAGTGGACTTAAGGAGGTTGGTTACCCCGTCTGCGCAAGACGACGCACCAGTGGCACTAGAGATCTGGGACGTGAACGCGCCCTGAGCGGTGACTGTCAGGGTGCTGCAGAACTCTTTCCCGTTGCCGTCGGCAAGCGAGTGGGCCGCCTTTTCAAAGGTTGTCTTGATCTGGGTCTGGTCATTGCCCTTGCTTGACCCGCCGAGCAAAACGACTGCAAGCACTACAACTGCTGCTACCAAGACGCCGCCGGCTGCGATCAGCAGTGACTTATTTGGACCCTTGGGGCTAGCTTCGCCCGGCTCATCCTCGTGGGAATCGTCGTTCTGGACAGCTTTGGTTGGCTCAAGTGGAGCCTCGCCAAAGCTCTTGATCGTTGGCTTGTCGTCTTCGCTCATGTGGGCAACGGTAGCCGACGATGCGGGCGCTGACGCAGTAACCCGTACCCTTGAGGGCAATGAGCGAACTACTGACACCTGAAGCAATCGACGAAGCCGTTGCCGGCAGTGGCTGGGTCCGGCAGGGCGACGCGATAGTGCTGGACACCGAGCATGCCAACTTTGAAGCAGCGTGGGCCTTTGCCACTCTGGTCGCCGGGGCTGCGGAAGCGGTGAATCATCACCCGGACATCCTCGTCCACGGCTGGAACAAGGTGCGCGTCACGCTCTCCACGCACTCAGCTGGTGGAGTAACGGCTCTGGATATTGACCTTGCTGGCGCGATAAACGCGTTTCGCGGCTGACAAGCGCCGTTCTTCCGGTTAGTCTCCCGTCCGATTGCATCGATGCCCGAAGGCGACGAAGCTCCTCACCTAAGTAACACCGCGTCCGTCGGGGCGCCGATGATGCTCGCGCTCGCATGACGACTTTGGCTCTAATTGCAACAGCGCTGCTCCTGCTGGCTAACGGTTTCTTCGTGCTGGCCGAGTACTCGCTTGTCCGTTCCCGCAAGGCTCGAGTTGAAGAGCTAAAGGGAACCGGGGCCCGCGGCTCCGAGTCCGCGTTGAAGGCGATGGAGAACATGTCTGCAGTCATCTCCGCCTGCCAAGTGGGAATCACGATGACCTCAATCGGTATTGGTGCCGTTGGCGAACAGACCCTGGCTCATCTGCTCGAGGGGCCATTGGGAGGCGTTGCGGCGCACGGCGTAGCCGTTGTGCTCGCAGTTGTCATCTCCTACTCGCTGATCACCAGTGCTCACATCGTGATTGGCGAGCTTGTACCTAAGTTCTTCGCCATTGGCCATGCCGAGCGTGCCCTTCGTTCAGCTGCCAAGCCAATCCTCTGGTTTGAGGTCGCGGTGCGCCCGGTTGCTTGGGCACTTACGAAGGTGTCACACGGCATTCTGCGAGTTCTCGGCCAAGACCCTGGCCAGCTCGGTGAGTCGGCGCAGACCTCGGGCGAGATCAAGATGCTGATTGCTGAGTCTTCCGAGATTGGGACGCTCGACCAGGGCGAGGCGGTAATGCTGGAGGGTGTATTCCACTTGCATGAGCAGGAAGCTCGTCAAGTGATGACTCCTATCCCGTCAGTTGAGTGGGTGGATAAGACTTCAACTGTTGAGGCTGCGCTGAAGGTCTGCGTCTCTACCGGCCACACCCGACTCCTTGTGGTTGAGGACGAGGATGTGGACCAGGTGCGCGGCGTTGTTCATGCGAGCAAGCTTGTAGAGCGCCTCCTTGAGGACGGGCCCGATGTGCTGGTTGATGGGCTTGAGCATGAGACACCTGTCGTACCTGAGAACAAGCCACTCGACGACCTTCTCGCAGACCTGCAGAAGGAACGCATGACTCTCGCTGTTGTGGCTGACGAGTACGGCCGGACGGCTGGCATCGTCACGGTCGAGGACATCGTTGAGGAGATCGTCGGCGAGATTGACGATGAGACCGACCCGACTGGCGGGCCAGTCCGCGAGCTTGCCAACGGTGACATTCTGGTCCGTGGTGAGTTCCCAATCTCAGACCTTCCCGCGCACGGAATTGAGCTGCCTGAGAACCCTGACGACTACACCTCCATCGGTGGGCTTGTGTTCTCAGAACTGGGCCACCGGCCGCACGGCGGGGAGACAGTTACTGTCGATGGATGGACGCTCAGGGTTGAGGGAATGGAGGACAACCGCATTGAAGCGATCCGTGTTCGCCGTCCTCCAGCTGCTGCCAAGAAGTCAGACTCTGACTCCGATTCCTGAGCGTTAAGAGGAATTTCGCACGGGGCGGGGAGCATTCTTGCGCCTTGTGTGACGAGTGTGACCGCCGTCACGCCCCGCCAAATCAAGGGATTGTGACCCCCGTCACCTTTTGGCGCGTAAACGCTCTCCTTTGGGATTGACTCTCGACCGCGAAAAGGCCTATATTGGTGATCTCGCAAGCCGCTGACCACGTCGGCGGCATGGGGGGAGGGAGACGATGGACCGGGGCGGGTCCATCGCCAAAATCAGAGAAGCCGGCCAATTGGCCGGCTTCTCCATTTCTGCAGCTGATGCAGGTCCCCCGAAGGGAACCTGCGAGGTTTCTAACGGCTCCAGTCGAGCAGGCCACGACCACTCTTGCGGCCAAGGTTGCCCTCGGCGACAAGGTCGCGGACCTTCTGCGGCACTGTCGCGCCAATTGCATCGCCGATCGCTGCGGAGACGTCAAGCCCAACGAAGTCGAGCAGTGCCATTGGCCCCATTGGGTGGCCAGCACCGAGCTTCATTGCGGTATCGATGTCCTCCGGCGGAATGCCAGTCTTCTCTGAATGCTCAACGGCGTGGAAGAGGTAAGGGAAGAGCAGAGCGTTGACGACGAAGCCAGGGACATCTGGCACCTCAACGACTGTCTTTCCAAGCTCCTCGCAGAGAGCGTTGGTACGCGTGCGCGTGTCCTCAGTTGCGTCATCCATGAAGCAGAGTTCGATGAGCTTCATCTGTGGCACAGGGTTGAAGACATGCAGCGCAGCGAAGCGATCTGAACGGCCGCTTGCCTCAGCCAAAGCTGCGACTGACAGAGATGAAGTTGTCGACGCGAGAATCGTGCCTTCGCCTACAAGGGCGGCCAACTCAGCAAGCATTGCCTGCTTAGGCTCAAGCTCCTCAACAATTGCCTCAACGATGTAGGTGCACTCGGCTAGAGCTGTCAAGTCAGTTGTGACTGTCACGCGGTCAGCGCGGCCTGCGTCATCAAGCTTCGACGAAAGCTTTGCGATTACGCCTTGTGCGCGCTCTACTGATGCGTCTGAGCGTGCCCAGAGGACAACGTCGCCGTTTGCGGCAGCTGTTACCGCCAAGCCTGTTGCGATCGCTCCAGAGCCTGCGATCCCCAGTTTCTCTGCCATTACAAGTCTCCTTGTGGTTGTTTGGTTCCGCCGAAATGGCGGTCGGCCGCGAAGGCTACGGATTCACGCAGTCAAGCGCAGTCCGTTGACGAGGCCATGAGCCGCAGCCATGCCACTCGCGACCTCAATTACCGACCGGGCAGCCCAGCAGCACACGACTCTCCGCGGGGGAACTGATGCGTCAATCCGCAGTACCTGACCGTTGCTCCCAAGCCAGATCAGATCGAGATCAAATCGCATTCCCACGGTGTGAACAGATTGCGTTCGCGGAAACCAAAGTCCGAGGTTGGTTGACGGAATCACGTGATTGCCAGCCAGGCCAACCAGTCGGGATCTCATCGAGTCGGCAACGCGAACCTCAAGGGCAAGTTCGTTGCCCTGAGCCTTGAATTTCGTTTTCGGAAGCCCGCTGAGTCTTTTCTCCACAGAGTCTTTAGTGCCATAGGACCCAAGTTCGCCCCGGTTGCGCGTCGTTCGAACTTGCGCCTCCGCCAATGCCTCTCTAAGCTCCGATCTCTTCATGCGCATCTTGAGAGCGAAGCTGACCTACGCGAATGTCATGTCCACCTTCGGCGTGTTCATCGCCCTTGGTGGCGTCAGCTGGGCAGCAACGACTCTTCCGGCGAACAGTGTCGGGTCAACCCAGATCAAGGACTTTTCGATCCTTGCTCAGGACCTCTCAGCGGCCACTCTGAAGGCCGCAACAGGCTCCAAGATCCTGAGCGGCAACGGGTCGCCAACCGGTGGGGCAGATGGCGACTATTTTCTCCGAGCTGACACATCAGTCATCTACGGCCCAAAGGCCGCCGGCCGCTGGCCAACCGTTGGTACAAGCCTCAAGGGTGAAGCCGGTGCGGCGGGCGCTCGTGGTCTGACCGGTCCGGCTGGAGCTGCCGGGGCGAAGGGTGAAACTGGGGCCAAGGGTGAGACAGGAGCTGCCGGCCCAGCTGGCGCTGACGGGGCCAAGGGCGACAAGGGCGACAAGGGCGCTCCCGGTGCAGATGGCATCGCGAAGAACTTCAGCTTCCGCGGCGTCTGGGACGGCCAAGCTGCCTACGCCGCATATGACGTCGTCACCTTCAACGGATCGTCCTATGTTGCCACCGGCGATCATGCTGCTGACGCATCAGGCAGCCCCGACCCATCAAACCTCCAGCAATGGCAACTTCTTGCAGGCAAGGGCGACAAGGGCGACCAAGGTGAACCCGGTGCTGCAGGTGCTGCAGGGGCTGCCGGATCCCAGGGCGCCGCAGGGACCAGTCTGAGCTTCAAGGGAACCTGGACGGCCGGAGGCAATGCGGCCAATGATGTCGTCACCCACGATGGCTCCTCATACGTTGCCAGTGCTGACACGACACTCGCTGACGTTCCAGGCTCAAGCCCGAATTGGCTGCTCCTTGCCAGCGTGGGCCAGATCGGCGCAACTGGAGCCACTGGAGCCGACGGCGCACCAGGCTCCAACGGGAAGAACTTCGACGATCCGAGGATCATCAACGGATATTCCGTCCACCCAGGGGCAGACCTGCACGATGCGTACCTGCCTGGCGCCAACCTTGCGGGCTTGGACCTGACGGGAGTCAACTTCGAAGGTGCTGAGTTGTCCGGCGCCACCATGGTGGGTGCAAACCTGTCGTCCGCCAACCTCACTTCGGCCATCCTCGAAGGAGCCGACCTCACCCATGCCTACTTGAGCGGGACTGTTGCTGTCGACGCCAATCTCCACAACGCGCGATTGGTTGGTGCAGTAATCACCAACTCGGTCAACCTGCAGGATGCGAACCTGACGCATGCCGACCTGAGTGGGGTAGATATGAAGGCTTCCTTCACGGCGGACACTTACTGGGACTCGTATGAGTCCGTGCCATCAGAGGTTCGACTTGACGGAGCTAACCTCACCGATGCCAAGTTGGTCGGCGCAAACCTTGTAGGGGTTTGGCTTCAGGAAGTCAATCTCACCAGAGCCAATCTTCTCGGCGCGCGAATTATCAAGTCATACCTCGCCGGAGCCAATTTCTCGTGGGCTCTAATTGAGGGGACTGACTTCACGCAGTCAGAGTTCAAACGCTACTACCGCTATGACTCGACTGAGCACCACACGTGGCTCTTGGGGAGAAAGTGCGCCAAGCTTCCAGTTTCGGTGGCTGGAATTCCCGCGGTTCTCCCATCGCTGCTGAACGCGCGTGTTGCGCAGGTTGACGACCCGCTCTTCCACTTCTATGGCAACTTCGAAAGCCGAGTTCTTGAGGATACGGACCCCTGGGCGAACGCGTGCGACCCAACTCTGGGCGACTGACCTCACCCCAACCGTCTAAGGCAGGCGGAACCCGGTTTCTGCTTCGGTAAGGATTAGCGGGCTGCCCGGAAGTGGGGCGACTGGTTCGGGAGCATTCCACCCTGTAGGCGCCACATCGTTTGGCGAATCAGGGTGAAAAATTGAGGACAGGAGCTGGACGTGGTCACGCCCAACTCCAAGTTCGAACTGGCCACCGCTGTACATCCCAATTCCTTCCCGCTCGCAATAGTCGTAAGTGGCGAGCAGGCGCTTGAGGCCACCGATGCGCGAAGGCTTCACATTCACCATCTTCGGCTTGAACGGCAGAGCCTCGATGTCGTCGATTGAGTGGATGTTCGCGTCCCACGAGATCCTGTCCCGGTGGGGGATCAGGAATTCATCGACCTCGGGGATCGTCAGGTCAGGGTCCTCAATCCAAGCGTTAGGCAGACCGCCGATCACCATCTCGTAGAGCGGCAACTTGCCTGTCTGTACGACAGGACCCTCCTTGTAGAAGGACTTGAAGTCAACTGACTCAACCGCGCCTGTTTCGGCCAGTGCGGCGACGATCTCCTCAGTCCACTCGCCGGTCGGGTCCAGCTTGAACTGAAGGCCAGGCTGGATCTCTAAGCGGGAGGTGACGGGCGTCAGCTCCGGAACATCACCAAGTCGCGTTGACACCACAAATGAGAGCGGTTGCGCCTCGCGGCCAACAAGTGCCGACAGGTTGGTCCCGGCCTGCCGCAGCGCTAGATCAAGCGCTGCGCTGTCAAACGACCAGCGGCGGTAGAGGCGCGACAGATCACCGCGCTCAGGCTCCTTGGTTGGGAACAGGTCGAGGCTTTCAATCAACTCTGTGAACTCCCCAAGGGTCTGGGGGCCAGTGAGGTCATGGACAGGGCCAGCCGCCTGGAATGCGTCGTGGTCCTCTGCGTCGTAGACGACATCCTCACCGAGTCCGACATGGCCACCACCCTTGAGGTGGATGACGGTGGACTGGCGTTCGAACCCTGAGGACACCTCTTGGCTGAGTCCCTCTAGTTCGTAGCCATCAACCGTCAGCGGCAGATCCTTGACTAGGTCCCAGAGGCTCATTCGGCCACACTAACCGGCTTCATGCCTTTGGTGGAAGCCAAGTCCGACCTTCAAGGAGATCGGCCTTTCGTCGCGACCTCTTGCTCGATGTCAGGGAGGCCTCGTTCTCAGACAGCCACAGCGCCGTCATCGCAGCGTCGAATAGATCTTCGCTGGCTGAGGCGGCTGGCCGCAAGGCGGAAGCAATTCCCTTGTGGGACTTGACAGCGTGGGTCCTAGCGGTCTGGTTGGACTTGACGGTGTCTCCGATTGCGACGCGGGTCCAGATCTCGACTACTGCAGGTGGCGTGGCGTCATCCCATGGCCAGATCTTGAAGCCGGCCGACCGAAGCCCGGGAAGGAATGGAATACCTCGCAAGGTTGATGCCCCGACCGACCCAGCACCGCTCACTTGGAAGGGACTTCGCGGAGTCTGGTCTGCTGCCGACGCGGTGGCAATGTCGGTCTCGCGCAGCTGTGAACGCTCTGGGTCCGGGGTGGGCTTCTTCCTTCCCGGTCGGCCCCAAAAGGGATCCAGGCACTCTTCGAGCCATCTTTCACTGCGCTCAGCTGCGACCGGCCAGAAGTCAACTGCCGACTTGCAGCCTTGCTCGGCCACAAACCAGCCGGGGAGAGAAAAAGAAAAGTCGAAGCCCACGACGAGGTTCGGGTCTTCGTTCTTCATCTCGATTAGGTGCGCAATTACTTCCGCGCGGGTGAACCCGGATTGAACACTCAGGAGTTGGCCGGCCCGCGCCTCAGCGAGGCAGATAACGCTCCGTTCGCCTGTCTTCCGACCGGACCAATCAACAGCGACGGCTCTGAGGCTCATAGCTCCGAATCCTCAAAAAGACGCTCGCTGATCACGGTGTCTGCCCACGCGAGCCTTGACGGCGTCATCCAGCGGCTGGCAAGGCTCCGGTTATCGGCAACGAGCCGGTAGCCGCCCCTGATCAAGCCGGGTACGGCACGGGCTGGTCCAGCCGTGAGCCGCAGTCCGGGGATTCGCTCCGCAACGACAGCGAAAGCGTCACCGCCTGAAGTGACCTTGCCGGCAGCGTCCACGCAGTGGGCTGATGGTAGGCGCTCAGCCTCCGGAATCTCGGCAAGCAGAGCTTGTCCTTCACTCGACTGGATCGTCAGCGGCTGCAATGTCTTGTCCGAATCCAGCTGGAGCAGCTTTGCAACCGACCAGCGGCAGAACCCGCAGTCAGCGTCGTAGAGGATCCGAAGGTGGGAGTTAGCCACGAACGTCGGCCAGGGCGCGAATCGTGCGGTCCTTGCCAGCTGTGTCGCCACACGGAATACAGACCAGCTCGTTGGCGCCGATCGACTCGTACTCAGCCACCTTCGATTCGAGCTGGTCGGGCGTCACGCAGATTGAGACTGCGTCAATCAGATCATCCGTGAGGGCATTGGCGGCACCCAGTCGGTCACCTGAAAGGAAGAGGTCCTGACAGGTCCGTGCCGATTCACCAAAGCCGTAGCTGTCTGCAAGCTCGACATAAAAGTTCTTGGCCTTCGCTCCCATCGCGCCGATGTAGAAGACAAGCCATGGCCTGACTGCGTCGCGCGCCTCGCGTTGAGTGTCGGCTACCGCTGCGGCCACGCTGGCCGCGATTCGGATGTCTGAGACGCTGCGGCCAACTGAGTCGGCCCCCCGCTTGAGTGGGTCCATCAGAATCGATGGGTCGCGCGGGCTAAACATGAACGGCAGCCAACCGTCTGCGATTGCGCCAACCTGCTCGACCGCCTTGGGGCCGATGGCGCCTAGGTAGATAGGGATGTGTTCCTTGGCTGGCTTGCCGAGCAGGCGCAGCGGCTTACCAAGGCCCATGCCTTGATCCTCGGGAAGGGGGAGAGTCCAGAACTCGCCGTCGGCGGTGACCTTCTCCCCGTCGAGTGCCTTTCGAACAATTTCGATGTATTCGCGGGTGCGAGTCACCGGCTTGCTGAACGGCACTCCGTACCAACCCTCAGATACCTGTGGGCCAGAGAGGCCAAGCCCGAGCCGGAAGCGCCCCTTGGACAGAACATCCAGGCTCATAGCGGCCATCGCAGTTGCCGTTGGCTGGCGGGCAGGGATCTGCATCAGTCCGGATCCAAGAGCGATGTTCTCGGTTCTGGCAGTCAGGCTGCCCAGCACGGAAACTGCGTCTTGGCCCCAAGCCTCACTGATCCAAACGCTGTCAAGGCCGAGGCGGTCAGCGAGGACCGCGTATTCAAACTGCTCCTCGGGTGTGAACCAGGGCCAGTAGCCGAGGAACAGCCCGATCTCCAAGGCTCAGTCCTCCTTGGTGACGGAGCTAAGCGGTTCGAGCGTTGGCTCGTTTGGAGTGCCGCGAACCTCGCCGGACTTGCCAATTGCTGCCAGCCGCTCAATCTCTGCCTCACCCATTACTCGGGCAGGGTGGCCTTCGGGGAGGTCGGCGATCAGCTTGCTTACGCGCTCACGGACCTGCTGTGAAAAGTGGGGGGTGGCAGCTGCAGTGATGCTGCGAATTTCGTCTGGTGTGACTTGCTTAGCCTGGTCTGTCAAGGGTTCAACCGTTCGTTAGCTGGGACGATTT
>CALJKH010000135.1 GCA_937973575.1 uncultured Solirubrobacterales bacterium
CCGTCCGTGACTAGGCACGCGCCAGCCTCAAAGGCGTAGGCCTTGGCTCCGAGGAGGCGAGTGTCCTCCCTTACCTGCGCCTCACTTCTCCCACTGATGAAGACGATCTCGACTCCAGCGCGGTGGCAGGCTTCGATTGCTCGTACTGCTGAAAGGTCCGTGTTTCCCTCGCCGTCGTGGACAAGCGAGGCTCCGTAACCGAGCAGGGTCCCGTCGAGGTCTAGGTAGGCGCACTTCATCGCTGCGACCAAGTTTGGCGTGATCAAGGGCGGAAACTCGGGGGAGATGGAACCGGGCGCCTATGCGCTGCGCCTAGGATGGGCCGATGGCCAAGGCAACAGATCCCCAAGCGTGGGACTCGATCATCAACCACGCCGAGAAGGACGAGGTTGTAGTCAGCCGCACGCAGGTCTTGAGCCAGAAGGCTCACACTGCCTCTCTCCCCGATGACATGCACCCCCTACTGCGTGAGCGGCTTGAGGACCTTGGCCTTGATCACCTCTGGGCGCACCAGAGGGATGCATGGGAAGCGTCTGCTGGTGGTCCCGTAATCCTGAGTACTTCAACCGCCTCGGGTAAATCACTTGGTTTCAACCTGCCGGTGCTTGACACTCTTCTACGAGACCCAAAGGCACGCGCCCTCTACATCTACCCAACGAAGGCCCTGGCTCAAGATCAGGCGCGAGCCATTCAGGAGATGGGATTTGGCCGAGCAATTCGCCCGGCTATCTACGACGGCGATACACCGCAATCTGAGCGCGGCGCAATCCGCCGCAACTCGAACCTCGTCCTCACCAACCCAGACATGCTGCACCTCGGGATCATCCCCCGGCATGACCAATGGGCCAACTTCCTCGGCAACCTTGCAGCGGTCGTCATTGACGAGGCGCACGTATACCGCGGTGTATTCGGCTCCCATGTCGGCAATGTTGTGCGGCGCTTACGCCGGGTTGCAGGGTCGCGTGGAGTGGTGCCCAGATTCATGCTGGCCAGCGCCACGATCGCGAACCCGCTTGACCTTGCTGAAACGCTGACCGGGATTGACGGCTTCACTGTTGTTGATTCAGAAGGTGCGCCATCAGCTGGGCGGGAGGTAGTCCTCTGGAATCCACCGATCCTCGATGAGGACTTAGGAACGCGGGCAAGCGTCCTTGGTGAGGCAGCCGACCTCTTCTGCGACCTGATCCGCAAGGGCACTCGAACAATCTGCTTCATCAAGTCGCGCCGGGCAGTCGAACTAATTCAGAGAATGGCAACCGATCGCCTCGAGGCATCGGGTGACCGCGACCTAGCGAACGCCATTGCCCCGTACCGTGCCGGGTACACACCGCAGCAGCGTCGTGAGCTGGAAGCGAAGCTCCAAAACGGCGACTTGGTTGGTGTTGTCTCAACCAACGCTCTTGAATTGGGGATTGACATCGGCCACCTTGACGCAGCGATCTGCGTCGGATTCCCGGGGACAGTCGCATCGCTCAAACAGATGTGGGGTAGAGCTGGGCGCCGCGATAAGGGTCTAGCCGTCTACATCGCAGGTGAGGACGCACTCGACCAATTCTTCTGCCGTCACCCTGAAGCTTTGCTTGAACGGCCTGTGGAGTCAGCTGTGCTTGACCCAACCAGTGACGAAATCCTCGGCGCGCAC
Organism: uncultured Solirubrobacterales bacterium; assembly: GCA_937973575.1. Lineage (GTDB taxonomy): Bacteria > Actinomycetota > Thermoleophilia > Solirubrobacterales > Solirubrobacteraceae > WLNJ01. Next base: position 1,643 of record CALJKH010000135.1, read on the forward strand.
CTTCTCTGCGCTGCCTTTGAGAAGCCGATCGGCCCGGGTGATGTTGAGTTCTTCACCGAGGACCTAAAAGCTCGCTGCGACGCGCTCACGAGCGCTGGTTTGTTGCGCGAACGCCGCGGGGAATATGTCCTCGCCCGGCCGGAGACATACCCAGCAGCTGATGTGTCGCTGAGGTCAGCATCGCCAAAGCAGATCATGCTGGCTGACGCCCGAAGCGGAGAGATCATCGGCAGCCTTGAATCGTCACGGGCTGCGTCGACCATTCACCCTGGTGCGATCTACCTTCACCTTGGCAAAGCTTGGGAGGTCGACACTCTTGACATGGAAGCTGGCACTGCGATGCTGCGGGCCTTTGATGGTGAGTGGTACACGCAGGCCAAGCGTGAGACCGACACTTGGATTGAGAAGGAGCTCGAGTCGCGCGAAGTCAACGGGGTAACTCTCAAGTACGGCGATGTGGTTGTGACGGAGACTGTCACGGGCTTCCAGCGCAAGCGACTCAAAGACCACGAGATGATCGACTGGACTCCACTCGATATGCCGCCGATTGAGTTCTCAACAAGGGCAATCTGGTTCGAGGTCCCAGAGGACATGCTGGACGGATTCGACGAAGAGACATTGCTAGGCGCTCTCCATGCGGCTGAGCACGCGCAGATCGCCGTCCTTCCGTTGATCGCGATGTGCGACAGGTGGGACTTGGGTGGACTCTCAACTAATCACCACCCTCAGACTGGGGCGCCAACGATCTTTGTCCACGAGGCCCACGCTGGTGGGGTTGGTCTGACTCGCCAGGGGTACCGTGACTTCACCGAGCTCGTCGGTGATGCGCACGCCTTGATCAAGGGCTGCCCGTGTAAATCAGGGTGCCCTTCCTGCGTCCAGTCGCCAAAGTGCGGAAACCTCAATGAACCCCTGTCGAAGCAGGGCGCATTGCGGGTTTTGGGCGCGATGCTGGCGGCTTAAGCAGCGCAAGCAGCCTTGCAATTTCGGTTCCCAGTTGGGGAATTGGGGATTTGTGTCGAAACTCAGGTAGATGGCCACTTTTAGCCTCAGCCTTCGGCGTGCATTTACAGCCCTTTTAGTGGCAGTCATGCTGACGCTCTCAGCAGCTTCTCCTGCCAGCGCTGACGGTGGCGGAAGCGCACCACTTGACGGCCCAAGCAAGCCCCCAGTCAAGCCCGGCACGGGAACTGGTGGCGGTGGCGTGCCTGAGCAAACCAAGCCCAAGCCGAAGGTGAAGCCCAAGAAGAAGGCAACCAAGAAGCCAGCCAAGAAGAAGCCAGCCAAGAAGAAGCCGGCTAAGAAGAAGCCGACGAAGAAGAAGCCAGTTGCGCCAACAGTAGTGAAGAGCGCTTGGTTCCCAGTCGTTGGCTCCGGCTGGACATTCGGCGACGCTGGAATGAGGTTCGGAGCACCCCGCACCGGTCATACCCATCAGGGCCAAGATGTGGCTGGTCCTGAGGGCCTCCAGCTTGTGGCGCCGGTGGCAGGAACTATCTCTTGGATCTCCTATCAAGCTGCTGGCGCTGGCTATTACGTCGTTGAGCGTGGCAATGACGGCCGCGACTATGTCTTTATGCATTTGATGAAGGGGTCAACCCGTGTTCAAATTGGCCAGGTTGTGGCGGCTGGAAAGTGGCTTGGCAACCTCGGCAATACCGGTGACTCGTCTGGGCCGCACCTTCACTTTGAGATCTGGGTTGGCGGCTGGTACGAGAAGGGTGGGCACCCGATCGATCCACTGCCGCAGTTGCAGGCCTGGGCACGCCTCAGTCGCCGGCACTAGATCTGCAGCCTCCAGCGCCGATGACCTCAGCCACAACCTCTAAAAGCCGCGCGGCCGTTAGCTCCAAGCGGTTTGGGATCGCAGCGATCCTCTGCTTTGGCCTTGGCCTGTCGTTGATTGTTCAACCGCCCGGCTGGGCCCAAGCCTCTTACTACGGCCTCGTTCGGGCACTTGGGACGGGTACCGCCCAGATTGACAAGTACCACTGGGAAACAGGCGACAAGTCTTGGATCAACAACCACTTCTATTCGGTTAAGTCGCCGGGTATGCCTGTGGTTCTCCTTCCCGCCTATGAGGGACTCAAGCTGGTTGGCTTCCAGTCGCTAAGCAACTCAGCAGGCACTGAGTTGCAGAAGTCCACTCCTGGCTACGCGGTGCCAAAGAAGCTGAAGCTGACTAACTACGGCGGCAGCAAAACGACTGCGTTGGCAGTGCGCAAGGCATCGGCGGACTCTGCGTTGATGATCTGGTTCCTGACCCTGCTTGGGTGCATCGTTCCGGGGATGGCGATCTTGCTTATCGTCAGGTCGCTCGCCGAGCGCTGGGAGCCAGGTACCGGTGCTGCTTCGTCAATTGCTCTCGGCATGGGGACGATCCTGCTCCCGTTCTGTGGCCTCTTTTTCAGCCATGTGATGGCAACGCTGGTGCTGTTTAGCGCCTTCGCTGTCCTCCTTCACGAGCGCCGCGGCCCACCATCTCTCAAGCTTGTTGCAGCAGGCGGCCTGCTCGCTGGGCTTGCTGTTTTTGTCGAATACCCACTTGCGTTTGGTGGCGCAGTGGTAGGCCTCTATGCGGCCTTCCGAGGTGAGGCAGTTGCTGAAGGTGCTCTGGCAGTCATAAAGCGCGGCCTCACTTATGCGGGGGGCGTGATCGTCGGCGTGATTCCAGTTGGGATCTACAACGCCTGGGCGTTCGGCTCAGTAACGACGATGTCCTACCAAGACACCGTTACGACTCCTGGCAAGACCGGACACGATGTGATCGGCCTTGTCAACAGCGGTCTCTTCGGCATTGGAGTACCCAAAGTGCTCGGGTACGCGTCGATCCTGTTTTCGCCCCGCGGGCTTATCGCTCTGACTCCAATCGTCCTGATGGCTGCAGTGGGTGTTGTCCTGATGTACCGCCGTGGTCTGAAGGCTGAGGCCCTGACGATCTTCGGAGTTGCCTTGATCTATTGGACTTATGTTGCTGGCTACATCTGGCCACTAGGTGGCGCGGTACCCGGACCCCGTTACATGATCCCGATGCTCCCGTTCATTGGGCTGGGCCTGCCCTTTGCATGGAAGCGCCTACCTTCAGCCACAACAGTCGCCGCTGTCGCTGGCGGCACTGTGATGGTCGCAGCGACGATCACAGTCTCGACCGTCAAAGAGCGCGGGCTTGATGTTTGGTGGCTGCACATCACGAAGGGTCACTTTGGGACGACTCTCTTCACCTTGGTCGGCGGTGGCACTGGCTGGGGCACGATCGTCCCAACTCTGATCTTGTTCATAGCTGCGCCGCTTCTTGCTGCAGCTGCCACCTCAGGCCTGAGCTACGCCCGCGACTGGGTTTGGGGGGCACTAATGCTGCTTGGCTGGCTGGTTGTCGCAGTGTTCATTGCCCCACATGTGCGTGAGATTCACGACCCTGGCACCGTCAGCGTGTCAGGCTTGCCGCATGGCCTGCTGCTCGTCGCAGCTGGCTTGGCCGCAGTTGCAGTAACGGCTGGGCTCGCAGTTACGCGAGGCTCGGGCGATCAGGGCTTGCCGAAGTCGTAGATCACCAGCGGCTTAAGCAGCCGTCGGTGAACGCCTACCGCCGTTGGGTAGGGCTGAGCTGTTGCTTGGGCCCAAGTCATCCCGTGTGCCTTCGGCTCGTCGAGCAGTGGCATTGAGTTGAACTCAGTGTGGACGATCACCCTATGCACGCCAAGTGCCTCCAACTGCCTAATCGAGCTGGCGCTTGGGAATGTCTTGGATGCGCGAACAATCTGGCGATAGATCGGTGGCGTGAAGCTTGACCTTCCGTTGACCATCTTCGGGAAGCCGTCAGTTGACCAAAGTAGGTAGCGCCTGTTGTTGCTTGCTTCAACCGGGAGCTGAAGGTAAGGGCCCTTTACTGAAGCGAGGACGGCCGGTGGCATCGGAACGGCGGGCTGTGGGTAGACAAGGCCAGACCCGTCAAGCAGGACAAGCAGAACCACTCCGGCGAGAGCGAAGCCCGCAACCTTCTGCCCCCTACGGTCCTTGACCCATTCACCGAGACGCGCTGCACCCATTGCCGCAAGAAGCGCCAAGGCCAAGGTTGTCAGAGTCTGAAGCCGTCCCGGAGTCCGCATCGTGTCCCATCCGGGCATGAAGTCGTAGAGGAAGCGGTAGGGCATCAGGTGGCCAAGGGAGCCGCGGTGAACACCCAATGACAGTGATGCGAAGGCCAGCACTGCAAACCCAAGGCCGATTCGGAGAGCCTTCGGCACGCGCTTCCAGCCAAGGCCGACAAGTGCGAGAGCGAAGGCAACGATGCCGGGGTAGAGCGAGCCTTCTACTTCAGCAATCTTCTTCGCGGGCCTTATCCCTGCAGTCAGGTCACCCCAGAGGAGGCTCTGGCGTGGAGGGGTAAGGAAGGCCAGTGGCCCGGGCGAGAGGTTCATCACAGCGCTGATCGTCCTGTGGACATGTGGGTATTCGTTCGTCACACGCAGGTAAGGGCGCGTGACTAGCCATGTAACGAAGAGGAACTCGCCGATTCCAGCGGCAGTCGCCCAAGCCACATTTGCTGTTGGCCGAGGCTTTCCGGCCCGCCACCAGCAGACCGCGCCCACAGCACCGAGGACAAGCAGTAGATAGTCAAGCTGGATTCCAAGGGTGAACCCGATCGTCGCAAGCCAGCTAGCTGCAAGCCAGCCGAAGATGATCAGCTTTGGGTCTTGGCGCCGGTAACCGCGGAGCAGTAGGAACAGAGCGAGGGCGATTCCTCCGCTGGACACGACATGCATGTGGCCCGCCTGCCAAAGCCGGAATGGTGACCAAGCAAAGGCCGCGCCTGCAATTGCCGCAGCCCAAGGCGGAATGTCGAATTCGCGGGCGAGCAGGTAGACGGCGACGAACGCGAGTGAGAAGGCGAACAGCAGCGCCAAGTTGTAGTTGCGCACTGCGCCTGAGGCGCCACCTCCGAGCATGCCGAACGGAGCTAGGCCAACTAGAGCATCAGAGAAGGCGAGGGTGTCCTTGGCAGGCCAGAACTGATTGGACTGCCAGAAGGCAAGAGGCTGATGCAGGAGGGCATGGCCACCCCAAGCAATCTGCCACGACTGTGAGAGCGGATCGCCAAGATCGGTCGCGATGTGCGACGAGAGGTGGGTTACCAGCGGGAAGAACTGAATGATCGAGATGAGGATCGCTGCCGCCGAGACAATCAGCACCTCTTTGCGGCCTATATTCGGCGACCGCTTCCACCATTCACGCATAGGGAAGGACCCTACTCACCGCCTTGGCTGAGATCAGCGCTTGGGGCAGGTATTGGGGTTGAGTGGCCCCAGGATCTTGAAGACTTGGAACTTGTCCGGTTCCTTGGAGCCTGTTGACGACACGTTCAGTGCCAGCCCAGGTATTTCCTTTACAAGCTTGGCGTTTGGATCACTTGACACCCACTTGACCTCAGGGTTGGGGTAGGTGGTGCGGATCCAGATATTGCGTAGTGGTGATCCGATCACATAGGTGAAGCGACCGTTGTTAATCAGAGTGCGTGTTTCAGCGCAGCTCGTGCTGGGAGTCAACTTCCCGTTGGGTCCATGGACTCCGATGTATTCAACCCAGTTCTGAAGGTGGTCACCCGATTGGAGGTACTGACTGAAGGTGCCTGACTCGCCGACGATTCCAATGCGCTGGGTTCCCGGGGCTGCAAGGGCCGGCGTGTAGCCCGCCTCGCGCCCGTGCGCGTAGTCGTGGGCAAGCTTGCGGCCGCCAACAACTGCGAGCAGGGCAGTAAGGACGATCACTGCGACTCGAGCGTTCCGGCCAATGCGCTCCCAATTGGTGCCGAGCGTGAAGACGGCGATGATGATTCCGGCTGCCGCGATTAAAGGCAGGCGTGGATGCACAAGCACCCACCACCGTGATCGGGTGGCTGGGAGTACGACGAGGAGTGCCAGTGGGAGCGCAGACCAGTCACGCCAACGGCTCGAGACGCCGCGCAGGTTGATCGGCGCGAGAGCCAACGCAAGGCAGAGTCCCGGCGCGATGAATCGGGCGTCCAAGGTAAGGCCGCGAAGTGGGCCGCCGGGAGGGCCTGCTGCAGTGCCCGGAGTGAAGAGGTAACCGGCCATGGTGGCCAGTGCGACGAACCCCATGATCCGCCAAACCTTTGAGGGTGGCACTGCGATAATCAGCAGGGAGCCAACCACTCCAAGTCCAATCGCAATAAGTGCGCCAGGCCCAAGGCTCTTGCTCCAAGCAGCTGGGAGCTGATGGAGGATCACATCAGCGTTGGTGAAGTAGTGGCTGATCGGCTTCATCGTGTCTGCCTGCAGTCCCTTTCCAGCGCTCGGGAAGAACG
>CALJKH010000136.1 GCA_937973575.1 uncultured Solirubrobacterales bacterium
CCGAGCCCGTTCTGCAGCGTCGGCAACTTCGGCATCAGTGGCATCAGGCTTCCCGTAGGCGATGTTGTCCCGAACGGTTGCGCTGAAGAGGAACGGGTCATCGCCAACAATGGCGACCGATTGCCGAAGGAGGGGTAGGTCGAGCGTTTTCACATCGGCTCCATCCAGTCGGACAGATCCTGAACTGGGGTCATAGAGGCGAGGAACAAGGCTCGCAAGGGTGCTCTTCCCGGCACCGCTAGCCCCGACCAGAGCGATCGTAGTGCCTGCGCTGATCTCGAGGGAGACGTGGTCAAGCGCGGGCCTGCTGCCCCCAGCGAAGCTGAGTGAGACGCTTTCGAATTTAATTCGCCCACCTCCGGGCGGCGGACCAGGCGCCCCCGCTGGGCTGACGAGCTCAGGCTCCCGGTCTAGGAGCTCGAAGATTCTTGCGCCCGAAGCTGTCGCACGTTGGGCGAGACCAAGCATCACTCCCAGCGTTCGCATCGGCCCAATCAGCATGAGGAGGTAGGCGTAGAAGGCGACGAAGGCACCAAGGGTTAGATCCCCGTGGATCACGTCACGGCCGCCAAGGAGAAGGATTGCCGCGAGACCCAAGTTCGGTAGGAACGCAATGATCGGATTGAAGAGGGCCTGCAGCTTGGTTGCAACGAGCGACTGATCAAAGACGCGCGTCGTCGCATGAGCGAAACGCTCCATCTGTCGCTCTTCGGCGGCGAAGGCCTTCACGACGCGGATTCCCGAGATGCTCTCCTCCGCCTCAGCGGTGAGCTCACCAATCCTCTGCTGAACCTCCTGAAGGGCAGGACGAGAGCGTTTCCCGTAGCTGCGCGCAACTTGGACAACTAGCGGTACTGGAAGGAGGGACAGCAGCGCCAGCTTCGGCTGCAGGATGATCATTGCGACAGCGGAGAGCAGGATGGTCAGTGCGGATTGAATTACGAAGATCAGGCCGTAACCAAGGAAGAAGCGCACCGCCTGAAGGTCAACCGTGACGCGAGACATCAGCTGCCCGGTCTGCTGGCCTTCAAAGAAGCCCAGCTCAAGTTTCTGGAGATGGCCGTAAAGCCGCTCTCTGAGGTCGTACTCGATCCCGAGTGAGACCTTTCCCGCCACTACCCGCCGGCCCACCGAGAGCACCAATCGGATCACGCCGGCGCCGACTACGGCGAGAGCCAATCGGTGGAGTGCCTTACCGCCGTCGTGGTTGTCGATCGCGTTGACAGCTTTGCCGGTGAGCAGGGGCAATGCGACTGTCATACCCATTGCTCCCATGGCCAGCACCAGAGACCAAATAACCCCACGCTTGTAGGGCCTCAGGAAGCCAAGGAGTCTCAGGAATGTGTTCATTAGGTAGTTAGGCGCACGATAGTGAGCGGGGGAGCCAACCGTGAAGTTCTACGGATGTGGATACTTGTAGAGATGGCCATCACAACAAGATTCGGGCTCTGTGGCAGTTGCGAGCACCAACGCATCATCACCTCTGGTCGAGGGTCTGAATTCTCGATGTGCGGCCTCTCCCGCAATGACCCCGACTGGCCTCGTTATCCGCGGATGCCGGTCGTTCAGTGCACGCGCTACCAGTCACGTGGCGATAAGCCTGCAGCCACGGGCCCAAGGGACTGACGGTTAGCTGCCAAGCGGATCGAGGACAAGGTACGCACTTGCGTCCTGGCCTTCGACTATTGAAACCAAGAACATGTCCGGACCTGTGAGGGTGTCCACCTCAGACGCCTCAGGTGCCTTCGGCATCTCAGCGATGGTCGGAACGGCCTCAGGAAGCGTGGCCGTTAGGGGCTGTGACAGCTGGGCCTCATAGTCCTTGCGCTGGAATAGAAGTGCGGTCCCCTGGTTCTCTGCGATTGTCGACTTTCCAGTTGAAAGGGTGATGTTGCGCTCACCGGGCCGCGGGGGCATCAGAACCACAACATTGTCGGTTCCGTCGACATATTTGAAGGTGTAGAGCGCCAGCTCGAGGGCCTCTCGGCGGAGGAGGAGCATACGAGCAGTCGATGGCTTGCCAGTGGCGATTGAGCAGTGCGGGCCGAGGCCGCACAGTGTGTACAGCACGCTGTTGCCTTGGACGATCTCCACATTGCTGCCGCCGCTTGCACCACGGATAGCAATGTGGACCGGAAGGTTGGCGAGCTTCAACTCACCGCCCGTGACTGCCACGAGCTGTTTGCCATCAGAGCCCTTGTACTGCGGTCCAACTTGATCAGCTATCTGCTGTGCTGCGGCTGTAGAGCTGGTGGATGGGGCCCAAGCCGACCAGCCGGCGGACGCCTCAATTTTGGTCTTGCTGCTGGCGAGCCCGCCAGCGAAGATCAGCGCAAGGAGTCCCACAAGGACGAGGACGATGGTGATCGCCCGGAACCGGCCTGCGGCTTGATGCACAACTGGGCCAGACCCGTGCGGCGGAGGTGGCTCAGTCAAGGTTTGGCCGGTCGACGGGGTGGGGCCGGTTGTTGTTAGATCGTCGGCCATGTGTCCTCCGCCAGTAGGTCAATTACTGGCTCCTTGAGTCCAACTGAATCCAAGAGGTCGACGACCTCGTCTCCGTGCATCTCCCTGCGCTCGATAAGGGTGTCGGCGATTTGTTCGACGGCGTCTCGGTTTTGCAGAACGAGCTGGTAGGCAGTGACGAATGCCTGTCCAAGCAGTCGAGCAACGGCTGCGCGCTTAGTTGGGTCGGCCAGAACAGATGCAATCGGGTCCGGGGCCATCGGTGAGCCGCCACCGGCGCGGTTCATGATCTGTAGTCCGATTCGCTCGAATTTCTGTGCGATCTCATCAACCTTGGTGTCAGGCTCAGGGTGGGAGATAGTGACGCTCACGCCTTCAAGCTCGATGCGACCTGGTCCCATCGCCCAACTTCCGACCATCATGGAGGCAAGGCGGGTGGCCGAGGCAACATCTCCACCGACCCCGGTGCTGTTCTCCCCGTAGAAGACTTCCTCCGCTGCCATCGCTCCGAGAGTCCAGATGAGGCGTGCGACCTGCTCGCTGCGCCAAGAGCTGAAGCGCTCCTCCTCTTCAATGGCTTGGTGATGACCGAGTGAACCGGCGCGCATTCGAATTGAGAGCCGTGTTGAAAGGACGCCCTTCATGAAGACATGTCCTGCTGCTGCATGACCCGCCTCGTGGATCGCGACAGCCCGCGTTTCCTCGGGGACATAGGTGACGCCGACGGCAGTTCCGGTTTCGACCGTCGTCATTGCTTCCACGATGTCGGTCCACGCGAACTTGCTGCGGCCATCGGCGTGCGCGTATGTAAGGCCCATTGAGCAGACCTGCTCAATCATTGAAGGTGAGTAACCGTTGGTAATGCGTGCGAGCTCGTCTCTACGCTTCTCGCTGTCGAGTTCCGGCTCGTGAGCGACTTTGCCCAGGTAGAGGTCGAAGATGTCCTTGCGGTCGTCCTTAGTTGGCGTACGGAACCAGATGTGACGGCCCATTCGGCCTGGGCGGGTAAGTGCTGGGTCCAGAGCCTCTAGCGGAGCGTTGGTTGCGCCGATGAAGAAGATCTGCTCCGGCCGAGGCTTTGGCGAGGGAAGACGGAGCGAAACCGGACCGATTCGCTGCGGGACTAGATAGAGGGCATCTAGAAGGTTGTTGAGACGGTTCGTAAAGAACTTGCGGAAGAAGGGGGGATC
>CALJKH010000137.1 GCA_937973575.1 uncultured Solirubrobacterales bacterium
GACCAATTCGCGCTATCAACACGGACTCCGTAACGAATGTTGTCTGAGACTCCAAACTTCGCGGCCGTCTCCCCTAGGTAGTTACGGATCGCCTCACCGCCAGCAATTGCGACAGGGTCGCGCCAAGGGTTGAAGGAGTAGCCGAAGGTGTACATGTCCACATCGGACCGAATGCCCGGGTAGCGGAACAGGTCCCAAGTACCGCCAAGGTTGTCGCGTGACTCAAGGATCGCGTAGCTCTTACCCGGCATCGCTCGCTCTAGCTGGCAGGCAACTCCGATGCCGGTAATCCCGGCGCCGATGATTAGAACATCAAGTTCGGGTTCAGGCATTGGCACATCATGCCGAACTTGCGACGCGCTGTCGCGCGGAAGCCTTTGAGAACTGGAGAAGGCCATCCTCAATCGGCGCAGTTCGTAACTGCTTGCGGTCATAGAGGAAGTTCATCTTCAAAGACCAAGGCTCACGGTCACCCTCGCGCGGGAAGTCATTGATCACCCTCTGCACATAGCCGGCCTTGAAGTCGAGCAGCGGCCTAGTGGCCATTGTCGGGTCGTCATTAACCGGCTTACATACGGTGAAGCCAAAGCGGTCCATGTGGTCGAGGACGCGACAGAGGTACTCGGCGATGATGTCCACCTTCAGGGTCCACGACGAGTTCGTGTAGCCAATCGAGTAGGCGAAGTTCGGCACGTCGCTGACCATCAGCCCGCGGTAGGCAAGGTGGTCGTTGAGGACGAGGTCCTCGCCGTCAATCTTCGTTTTGATGCCGCCAAACGGCACAACATTCAGCCCGGTTGCCTTGACGACAATGTCCGCCTCAAGCTTGGCTCCAGACTTCAACAGAATTCCGTCAGGGGTGAAGCGATCAATGTGATCGGTTGCGACCGAAACCCTCCCCTTCTTGATCTCAGCAAACAGGTCGCCGTCCGGAACACTGCACAGGCGCTGGTCCCATGGGTTGTAGTCAGGCTTGAAGTGGGTATCGACGTCAAATCCCTCGGGCAGTTCCTTGATGTTGGCCCTGCGGATGAACTTGCGGACAAAATCCGGGTACTTCTGACTTAACGAGAAAGTGACCTTCTGGAAGAAGATGTTCTTACGGCGGACAAGCGCGTAAGCGAGCTTGTGGGGAAGAACGCGCTTGATGAAGTTGGCGACAGGGTCGTTCTTAGGAACGCTCATCACATAGGTGGGCGACCGCTGCAGCATCGTCACATGCTCCGCTCCGGTTCGAGCCATCGCCGGCACAACAGTCACAGCAGTTGCACCACTTCCAATTACAACGACCTTCTTACCCGAGTAATCAAGATCCTCAGGCCAGAACTGGGGCAGCACGATCTTCCCCGCAAACTCTCCCTCGCCGTCGAAGTCAGGAGCCCACGCCTTGTCATAGCTGTAATAGCCAGCAGCGCTGAGGAGCCAACGCGCAGTCAGCGTGACCTGCGCACCAGCATCGGTGGTTGCCTCAACCGTCCAAAGCGCTTCCTCTGAAGACCATTCTGCGGAACGCACCTTGTGGCCGAAGCGAATGTTCTTCCGGATGTCGTTTTCGTCGACTGTCTCGTTGAGGTAGTCAAGGATGATCGGAGCGTCAGCGATTGACTGCGGACTCTTCCAAGGCTTGAAGGCAAAGCCAAAGGTGTGGAGGTCGGAATCGGAGCGGATCCCGGGGTACCGGAACAGGTCCCAAGTTCCCCCGACCGATTCACGCTGGTCAAGGATGCAATAGCTGACTGGACTGCCCTTGATGTCGTTCTGCAGGTGCCAGGCAATGCCAACGCCGGACACGCCAGCCCCGACGATCAGGACATCAAAGTCTGGCTGTGCTGAGGCGGTCATCGCAGGCAATGATGCCACTTGCCCACACAGCCAACGCTGCGATGGTTGCGGCCGAGCAACCGCTGACTAAGCGGGAGTTGGAACGCCGATGCCGCGGATCAAGTCGGCAGCCTTCTCGCCGATCATGATCGTAGGAGCGTTGGTGTTGCCACCGCTGATGATTGGCATCACAGACGCGTCTGCGACGCGGAGACCTTCAACTCCGCGCACCTTCAGCTCGGGATCAACAACTGCAAGGTCATCTTGACCCATGCGGCATGTGCCAACTGGGTGGTAGATCAGCTCAACCCGGTTACGCAGGTCTGCCTCAAGGTCAGCGTCACTCTGCACTCCTGTGCCTGGGTAAATCTCGCGACCAAGCGCAGACTTCATCGGCTCTGTCGCGGCCAACTCGCGTGAGAGCTTCATGCCAGCTACAAGAGCGTCAACGTCCTCACGCTCGGAGAGCGAGTTGGTGAGGATCTTGGGCCAGGCCGTCGGGTCGCTCGACCTGAGGCTGACGCTGCCACGGCTCTTCGGAGACAGCAGGCATGGGCCAAAGGTGACGCTGTGCTCCTTGTACTCCTCGAAGCCATTGGCGGCGAAGAAGACTGGAGCGAAGTGGTACTGAAGGTCGGCGGCTGGAAGCCCAGGGCGCGAGCGGACAAACGCAAACGCCTCAGCGACCGAGGTCGTAAGCGGCCCCTTCTTCTGCAGCAGCCACTGGAGCATGTACTTGGGGTGCTCAGCGTCGGCGAGAGTGTTGCCGATAGCACTGTCATAGATCGTTACGACATAAGGGTGGTCCTGCAGGTTCTGGCCGACTCCCTCAAGATCAACTCGCGTCTCAATTCCGACCTCAGCAAGGTGGGCTGCTGGCCCGATACCGGAGAGCATGAGGATTTGGGGTGAGTTGAATGCGCCAGCCGAGAGGATTACTTCCTCTGCTGCGTGGGCGACACGCTCGCGACCGCGCTTGTCCGCGTAGCGAACACCGGTTACCCGGTCGCCCGACCATTCAAGGCCGATCACTTGAGCCTTCGTAACAACCTCAACGTTGGGGCGCTTCATCGCTGGGCGCAGGTACGCATCAGCTGCACTCCAACGGCGGCCGCCCTTCTGCGTTACCTGCACCGGGCTGCAGCCGTCCTGCTCTGGCCCGTTGTAGTCAGGAATACGTGGGATGCCCGTAGCCTCAGCTGCCTGCAGGAAGCGCTCTGCAAACTCGTTCGGGTCACGCGAGTCTTCAACGCGTAGCGGACCACCGACACCATGGAATTCGGAAGCCCCGCGCGAGTTGTCCTCTGCGCGCATGAAGTACGGCAGGACGTCGTTCCAGCCCCAGCCTGTCGCGCCCATCTGCTCCCAAGTGTCGTAGTCGTAGGCACGACCACGCACATAGAGCATCGCGTTCATCGAAGAGGAACCACCGAGTGCCTTGCCGCGTGGCATGAAGATCTTGCGGTTGTTGCAGTCAGGCTCAGGCTCGCCCCAGTAGCCCCAGTCGTGCTTTGTCTCAAACTGGTTTGGGAATGCAGCCGGGATCGTGATGTTTGGGTGACGGTTGCTGCCACCTGCCTCAAGCACTGTCACACGGCATGAAGGGTCTTCGCTGAGGCGCGCCGCGATGGCGCACCCTGCTGAGCCTGCTCCGACAATCACATAATCAGCTGCGTGCATTGGAAAAACATCATTACCTAAAAGTGGGCCGTGTGGCAACTCGCAGCCTCTGGCGAGGTTCACCTTCGCTACTTAGTTCGATTCGGAGTATCCTCGAAGGTATGAAAGTGATCCGCAGCACACACCACATGCGCCTCGCCGCCGTTGTTATCGCCGCGACTGCGCTCCTGTCCCTGTCCATCGCCTCAGCCGCCAACGCAGCTGTAGCCACCGGCCCATCCGGCTCCTCGTTCTATACGCCATCAGCGTCCAAGATCAAGGCTGGTAAGCACGGCGCTCCAATCTGGGTCAGAGCAGCTCAGAGCCAGCTGACGCTGTCGAACGCTGCCGGCAATTACAACATTGTCTACAAGAGCCAGTCGCTGGCCAAGAAGGACATCCCCGTGTCCGGCACAGTTTGGATCCCCAAGGGCACTGCACCTTCTGGCGGATGGCCAGTGATCTCATTTGGTCACGGCACGACAGGCTCAGCTGACTCCTGCGCTCCATCCCGGATCACCAGCACAACAGCAGGCATCGGCACCTACACCAGCTACATGTTCAACGACTTCAACGCTTGGCTCGGCGCTGGCTACGCCGTCGTTATGTCCGATTACGAAGGCCTTGGCACACCCGGCCCTCACCCGTACCTCGTAGGCCCATCAGAAGGCCGCGGCATGATTGACATCGTCAAGGCCGCTCACACTGCCTTCCCGGCAATCAGCACCAAGTGGGTTGCCTCTGGCCACTCGCAGGGCGGCCATGCAGCTCTATTCGCAGCATCACTCGCGCCTACTTGGGGTAGTGGAACCACGTTCAAGGGCGTTGCAGCATTCGCACCTGCAAACAACCTGAAGACGACTGTTGTCTTCGCCGCAGGAGCAGTCAAGTCACCTAACGGATTGAGTGGCCTCGGCGCTCTGATCCTCCGTTCGATCACTTATGTCGACAAGACTCTGACTACAAGCCTCCTGATGAACCCAGCAGCCACCCCACTCCTGCCGCAGCTTGAACAGCGCTGCCTCGGCAGTGATGCGGGCACAGGCCTTGGAGCCACCGACTCGTTCGGTCAGTTCGCTCCTGGCAACCTGCTTAAGAGCTGGAACGGATCAGGCTGGACTGACGCCAAGG
>CALJKH010000138.1 GCA_937973575.1 uncultured Solirubrobacterales bacterium
GGGCGACTGGTGCAGCGCATGCTCGAGATCGAGACTTACCGGATGATGGCGCTGCTGGGTCTGCCGGTGGCGCACTGGGCCGCGCCGGTGCTCAACGATATCGAATCTGAACTCGCCTCGGTCACGCGCGCGATGGTGGCCAGCCAGAAGCCGGGCATCAGCGAAGAAGCGGGCATGGCTGAAGAGCAGGCGCAGCTGCAGCAGATCACTTCGCTGGCGGCGCGGCTGGAGCAGCTGGTGGTCGACAACAGCTATCGCTTCTCGGCGTCGAAGGCCTATTTCGGGCTCGTGCTTTCGCGCATTGCCGAACTGCGCGAGACGGCACAGACGCATGGGGCCAGCGGCGCGCTCGACATCACGTCCGAAATCCGCCGGCTTGAATCGAAGTCCATCGAACTGCTGGCGAGCACGTATCGCTCGCTCACGCCGTGGCAGAAGACACAGGTCGCCCGGCATCCGTCGCGCCCGCATTTCCGCGATTATGTCGCGCGCGCTTTCACGGATTTCATGCCGCTCGGCGGCGACCGCAAGTACGGCGAGTTGCTCGGCGGTCACATTTGCGGAGCTAAGGCGCCGGAGATGATCCAAGAACTCGTCAACGCCAAGGCGCTTGAAGGCGGCTACCCAGATGTAGCCCGCATCGTGCACGGCCACCCGACGCTTTCAGAGGCGCTGATGGAAGCCGCGCGCGCCGCCGACGGTTGGCTGATCCACGGCTAATTGAGCTGCCCTCCGACGATCAGTCGGAAGTAGCCCAAACACCTGACGCAGCGTTCTACCTAGACCCTGCCGACCCTGAGTCTTGGCTCGCCTCCGAGCGCGTCATTAGGACTCTTGGCTCGCCTGCTGCCTGGACTCCAGTTCAGCTTTGGATCGGCGAGGCCGATGTTCCCCTCGCTGAACGCGACAGGCTCCATCCCGTCGCCCGCGCTGATTGTTCATCGAGCGGACACCACCCTCGCCTTACGCAAGCAGAAATTGAAACTGCAGTTGATGAGAGAGGCCTTCTTCCCTTCAAGCCACCTGCGAAGTGGTTGGCCGGGGAGCCGATGGACACCACCAACTGCCTGTTGGCAACCACATTCGCGAAGCAGGCTGGCAAGACTGTGGCGTTCTCACTGGCCCTGTCTCGCCAGATCTGGTGTGGTGGTCGCGACCCTGAGGACCTGACCACAGTGATGCTTGCTGGCGCAGCAGCTGAGATCCACCCCAATGCAATCGAGAAGGCCCTCGGCTTGAAGTCGCTGCGGGCTGAGCTGGACCGAGCTAGCTCTGAAGCAGCCTCCTACGGAGTCACCAGCCTGCCAACAGTTCGGATTGGCGACGCAATCTTTATTGGCGATGCAGGACTCGATGAGGCCGCCGCCAAGATTCATGGGTGAGCTCCGCACCCGCCCGAACAGCATTCAGCCTTAACGTCACACATGGGTCACCGGGCCCGGCGATCCTCGGCCTCCCCGGCCGCATTGACAAGGTTGAGCTGGTTGAACTTGCCAGCAACGAGACTGTCCTCTTCTGGGAAGGCAAGCCAATCGAGGCTGCCCGCCTGGCGAAAGCCCTCAAGCGCGACATGCGCAACATGACAGCGGAAGACTTCCGGGAAGCGTGGCTTAGCGAAGCAAGTTAGATGCAGTCCACCACGCAGAAAAGCGTGGTTAAGCTCAAATTGATGAGCGAAAGTGACTTCTCTGAGGCGGTACCCGGGCATCCACCGGTTGGGCCGCTTCCAGATAGGGCGGCAGCTCGCGAATGGCTGGAGTTGATGCTGAGGATTCGCCGGTTTGAAGAGCGGGCTGGCGAGGCGTATACGAGAGCAAAGGTTGGCGGCTTCGTCCACCTTGCAATCGGCGAAGAGGCAGTTGTAGTCGGCGCAGTTCGCGCAATCCGTGACACCGACTGGCTGATCAGCACCTACCGGTCACACGGCCATGCGCTGGCAAGGGGCACCGACCCGGCCGCAGTCATGTCAGAGCTGTACGGCAAAGCAACAGGAACATCTGGGGGCCGCGGCGGCTCAATGCACGTCTTTGACTTGGAGCGCCGCTTCATGGGTGGCTGGGGAATCGTTGGCGGCAACATCCCGATCGGCGCTGGCTTTGCGCTCCAGAGCTCATACCGGGGCAACGACGACATAACTCTCTGCGTCCTTGGCGATGGAGCCACCAACCAAGGCACCTTCGCTGAAACTCTCAACATGGCAGCGCTGTGGAAGCTGCCGATCGTCTTCCTCGTAACAAACAACCGCTACGGGATGGGCACCTCGATCGAGCGACACTCTGCAGTCACTGACCTCGTGCGGAAGGGCAATGGCCTTGGAGTTGAAGGCCGCCGCTGCGACGGAATGGACGTCGCAGACACCCAAGCCGCAGTTGCCGAGGCAGCTGAGATTTGCCGCAGCGAACAGCGGCCACTCTTAGTGGAGGCAATGACCTACCGCTTCCGCGGGCACTCAATGTCTGACCCTGAGCGGTACAGATCGCGCGAACAGGTCACGAAGTGGAAGGAACAGGACCCGATCCCAGCGTTCACCAAGCGGCTTGAAGCTGAGGGCATAGTCACTCCTGACGAGGTTGAGGAGATGGACGAAAAGGCGATCGCCAGCGCGCATGCCGCCGCTGAAGCAGCCGACTCAGCACCGTTCCCAGAGCCAGAAACGCTTTACGACAACGTCTACTCACTGGGTGGCGAGGTCCGAGGTTGGCTGTCCGGCACGAAGGCACCTGAGTAATGGCTGAGATCCGCTACCGAGAGGCTGTTGGCCGGGCGATCGCCGAGGAAATGGAGCGTGACGAGAACGTCTTCATCATGGGCGAGGACATTGGCCTGTTCGAAGGAGCGTTCAAGGTCACTGAGGGGTTGCATGAGCGCTTTGGCGAGCGCCGGGTTCGCGACACCCCAATCTCTGAGAACTCAATCGTCGGCATGGGAGTTGGCTCCGCGATGCTCGGACTGCGACCAATCGTTGAACTGATGACGATCAACTTCTCACTGCTCGCGCTGGACCAGATAATCAACCACGCAGCCCACGTGCGCTACATGTTTGGCGGCCAGGTCTCGGTACCGCTCGTGATCCGCATGCCCCAGGGCGCTGGCAACCAACTGGGGCCGACCCACTCACATTCCCTGGAGGCCATGTTCCTCCAAGTCCCCGGCCTCCTCGTGGCAGTGCCGTCAACCCCCGCCGACGCCCTCGGCCTCCTCAAGTCAGCTATCCGTGACGACAACCCTGTGATCTTCATCGAACACGAGAGCCTCTATGGCGAGAAGGGTGAAGTGCCTGACGGGGAGCACCTATTGCCATTCGGCGTCGCTGCAGTCAGGCGCGAAGGAACCGACGTGACTCTGGTTGGCGTGTCGCGCATGGCACGCACTGCTGAGAAGGCAGCCGAGGTCCTTGCCGAAGAGCACGGAGTCTCAGCCGAGGTGATTGACCCGCGTACTCTGCGCCCGCTGGACCTGGACACGATCCTCAAATCGGTAGCCAAGACAAACCGCTGCGTAACTGTCGAGGAGGGTTGGCCACACGGTGGTGTTGGAGCGAACTTGGCCGCGTTAATCCAAGAGCACGCCTTCGACCATCTTGACGCCCCAATCCTGCGGGTAGCCGGCGCTGATGTCCCAATGCCTTACTCGAAGGCCCTTGAGGAGATCGCTTATCCACATGTGGACGATGTCGTTAAGGCCGTTCTTCAATCAGTTGGAAAGGAGCTGACCCGATGATCGAGCTCGTAATGCCAAGACTGTCTGACTCAATGGAGGAGGGCACGATTTTGAGTTGGCTTGTTGAGGATGGCTCGTTCGTAAAACGAGGTGACGAGCTGGTTGAGATTGAGACCGACAAAGCAGCGATGGTCCATCACTCCGATGGTGATGGATTCCTCAAGATCACAGCTGCCGTCGGATCCACCTTGCCTGTCGGGACTCCTATCGGCGCGCTGCTCGCTGAAGCGGAGGCCGCCGCAGCGGACAGTCCAACCCGCAGCCAACCTGACTCGCTGACGACCAGCGACAACGGCCGAATCCATGCGTCCCCCGTCGCCCGGCGGGTCGCGAAGGAGACCGGAGTTGAGCTTGCTGATATCCGCGGGACAGGGCCACACGGGCGCATCATCAGGGCCGACGTTGAGGCAGCAACCGGGATCGAGAACGCACCGCAAGCCGCCGCCCCCGATACTGCACCTGTGAGCACAACAGAGGAACCCACACCAACTGAACAAACCCAGACCGCAAAGGGTGAAGTGACGCGCCGCGAGCCGACGCGCTCACAGGCCCTGATCGCCCGCAGGATGGCGGAATCGCGCGCAACTGTTCCCGACTTCACTCTGCAGACCGATGTTGACGCTGGTCGTCTCGTGGACATTCGCGCCCAGCTCAAAGAGCAGGCAGGCGCAAGTAAGGCTCCAACAGTCAACGACCTTATAGTTAAGGCCTGCGCACTCTCACTCCGTGACCACCCTTCCGTAAACGGAGCTTGGCGTGACGGAGCATTCGAGGAATACGCCCGGGTCAATATCGGAGTCGCAGTGGCAACCGACGATGGGCTTGTCGTGCCGGTGATCTTCGACGCTGACTCAAAGGATGTGCACCAGATCGCGTCTGAAACTCAGGCGCTCGTCGCTAAGGCACGCGACGGAAGCATCACTCCGCCTGACCTCTCTGGCGGAACCTTTTCGATCTCGAACCTTGGAATGTTTGGAGTGGACACATTTACTGCGGTCGTCAACCCACCCCAAGCGGCAATCCTCTCGGTCGGCCGCCTGCGTGAAGTTCCAGTAGTTCACGACGGGGAAGTTGTCCCCGGGCATGTCCTCACACTCACTCTGGCTGTTGACCACAGAGCTGTCTACGGGGCACCTGCGGCGAAGTTCCTCGAGTCGGTACGCGACCGCCTAGCCGCACCGGCTGCATTGCTCGGCTAGGAACCTGGTGTCGGACCTGCCATCCTCATCAGTGATGGGTGAAGGCAGCAAAGAACTGTGGACTTGTCGGCTGGGCACTGTGGCTTGGGCTGATGCCCTTGCGATGCAGGAGCAGCTGCGTGACCTGCGCCAACAGGATCTGATCCCGGACACCCTCCTACTGCTTGAGCACCCGCCAACGGTCACTCTTGGCCGCCGGGCTGAGGAGTCAGAGATCCCAGCAGGCCGTGATCACCTGACCATGCGCGGGATTGCAGTTCACGACGCAGACCGCGGTGGCCGAATCACCTGCCATGAGGCTGGACAGCTTGTCGGCTATCCGATCATGCGCACGAACGACGTAACCGAGTTTGTTCGCAAGATGGAGCGGGCGATCATCACAGCACTTGCAGAGTCCGGCGTTGCAGCTGGAACACGTGAAGGCCTGACTGGCGTTTGGTGCGAGGACAGAAAGATCGGCTCAATCGGGATCCATGTCCAAAAGGGCGTGACGACCCACGGTTTCGCCATCAATTGCGACAACGACCTTGAGACATTCGCCTCAGTCGTGCCATGTGGACTGCCTGGCGTGGAGATGACTTCAGTTGAGAAGGAAGGTGGCGAATCGGGAGTTGCCTGCATGCGCCAACGGGTAGGAATTGCCTTCGCAAACGAGCACAGCTTGCGCCAGCGACTTGTTAGCCCCGAGCGGCTTGGCCTGACCGCACCGATTGCCTCGGCCGATCCGTGCAAGCCTGTGGTGAACGCATGAGCACATCTGACGACACCCAAGCCCCGAAACTGAAGACGCGCCGCCGCTCTAACCCAGGCGGTATGGATGTCCTTGACGTGCTCGGCACTGAAGTGAAGCCAATGCGGGAGCGCAAGCCAGCCTGGTTCAAGGTCCCACCACCAGGCGGTAAGAAGTACATCGAACTGCGGAACATGATCCGCGAGGAGAACCTCCACACCGTTTGTCAGGAAGCTGCCTGCCCAAATGTTGGCGAGTGCTGGGAGCGCGGCACTGCCACATTCATGATCCTTGGCGACACCTGCACGCGCCGCTGTGGCTTCTGCCATGTCCGGACTGGCAAACCAACCTGGAACGACCCACTTGAGCCTGCTCGCGTCGCTAGGTCAATAGCGACAATGGGCCTGCGCCACGCTGTTGTAACCAGCGTTGACCGCGACGACCTACCCGACTACGGCGCGGGGATCTGGGCGGCCACGATTCGCCAAATCAGGGCCCAGTCGCCTGAAACAAAGATTGAAGTACTCACACCCGACTTCCGTGGCGTCGAGATGCCACTCGCCCGAGTGCTTGACGCTGGCCCAGATGTCTTCAACCACAATGTTGAGGTTGTCCCCCGCCTTTACAAGGTTGCGCGCCGCGGCTCAACCTGGCAGCGATCACTGCGCGTTTTGGAGAACGCCAAGCTGATCTCCGGTGACGCTGTCACTACGAAGTCGGGCCTGATGGTTGGCCTTGGCGAATCATTTGAAGAGATGGTTGACGCGCTTGGTCAGCTGCGCGAAAAGGGTGTCCAAGTGATCACCATTGGTCAGTACCTGCGCCCAACTGAGAATCACCTTCCGGTCGTTCGCTGGTGGGAGCCCTCTGAGTTCGACGAGCTGGCCCGAATCGGCATGGAAGAGCTTGGCTTTGACCATGTTGCAGCAGGCCCACTTGTTCGCTCCTCCTACCACGCTGACGAGCATGTGATGCAGGAGCGGCCAGGCACTGGGCCGCTCGCAGCAGCTAGTTAGGGACGGCGATGCTTCCCCTTCGGGACAACATCGGAGACGGGGGCGCACCAATCTCAGCCCTGCTGATCGTCGGCTTGATCACTCTTGCCGGTGCGGTCGTACCCGGCGGGGGCTGGCTCCCAGCCCTAGTTGGATTCGCCGGCGCGTGGATTTTTGTACCAACTCCAGTCCGGAGGTTTGGCCCAATCCCAGTCGCACTTGTCGCAGGTGCCTTTGGTGCCCTCGGCGGCTGGCTGGCGACCGCAGCTGGGCACGAGGCAGGCCTCTGGGCAGCCCCAGCTGCAGCAGCTGGAGTCACGGCACTCCACCTCGCCACCAACCGTGACGCACGCGTACTTGCCCTATTCACCATCCCGTTCCGCTCAGTATTCGCTGAGATTCGTAGCTGGGTCTTTGCACTCGTTTGGGCAGGTGCCGCTCTAATCCTTGTCGTAATTATCTAGGAGTGGCATGAAGCTAATCGTCGGCCTAATCACACTTCTCTCGTCATTCACCATTGCGGCCCTGACTGCTTACGCAATTAAGGACGCCGGTGGCCTTGACCCTCTGTCTGTGCTCTCAATCTTGGTCGCTGTCCTGCTGTTCCTCGCCGGCGTTGCAGCTCTAAGGAGTGAGGACTAGTGCGCAGGGGCCTAGTGGTTGCTGGTGTCGCATCAGCAGTCGTGGCCGGAGGTCTGGCATCAGCAGCTGGACTTGCAAGCAGTGACACGAGTAGCGCGACGGCATCTGCTGCTGTGCCAGTCAAGCCAAAACCTGCAGCGGTTCGCTGGGGCATTGACAAAGCACCTGTCAGGCATCGCGTACACCCAAACCTTCCGGGCTGGCCTGCTGCCGGAATCCTGATTGACCTCAACACAGGGCGAGTGATGTGGTCCTACAGAGCCGACACGCGTCGGCCGATCGCAAGCCTCACGAAGCTGATGAACGCTCTTGTCGTAACCAGGCGACCAATTCTTGACCACACTGTCGTGATCTCCTCACGCGCAGCAAACATGGGCGGGTCGGTCGTGGGCGGGCTGGCAGTTGGTAGCCGGATCAAAGTGCGTGACCTTCTTAAGGGGATGTTGATCGTGTCGGGAAACGACGCTGCCACAGCACTTGCCCAAGGAGTTGGGCATGGGCGCTTTGTAGCGGCGATGAATCGCAGAGCAAAGGCGATGGGCCTTAAGTGCACTCACTACGTGACACCAACGGGCCTCTCTGAGGCTGACCGCTCCTGCGCGCGAGACCTCGCGTTCATGGGCAAGGCTGTCATCGATAACCCAGACCTTCGCCAGATTGTCCATACAAGTTGGACTCGGATGCCGATCGGGAACGGGCGCACTGCAGGTCTCTGGAATCGCAACCCGTTGATGCGCTCCCACTTCTCGGGAATCACTGGCATCAAGACGGGCCACACCAACGCTGCTGGCTATGGACTTGTCGCCAGCGCAAAGCGCGGCAACCGCCGGCTTCTGGCAGTGATGCTCGCTGAGGATGAGAACGGCCACGACATGGCCGCTCTTCTCAATCAGGGCTTTGCTGCGTTGCGGCGCTGAGCCTTAAACCTCGGGTGGTTGCGCGCCCGTACATAAACTCAGTGGGGAAGCCGACCTGCCGCGGCTAGCGGCGGTACCTTCCCGTTCAAGTAAGTCCCTCAAACATCAAGAGGATCAAAGTGGATCTCAACGACACACCAGAACAAGCTGAATATCGGGCCAAAGTCCGAAGCTGGATTGAAGCCAACAAGGCCGGTGCCCCTGGCCTCGGCGGAGCAGAGCTCGGTAAGGAAGAGGCATGGATCGCCGAACGCCGTGACTGGCAGCGCAAGCTCGCCGAAGGCGGCTTCGCGGGCGTAACTTGGCCAGCCGAATTCGGAGGCCAAGGACTTGGCCCAATCAACCAGGTCATCATCACTCAGGAGCTCCAAGAGGCTGGCGTTCCCGGAATCCTCGATGTGATCGGGATTGGCATGCTCGGGCCAACAGTTATTGCTCACGGAACCGACGACCAGAAGCAGCGCTACCTCGCGCCAATGCTTGCTGCTGATGAGGTTTGGTGCCAGCTCTTCTCTGAGCCCGCAGCAGGCTCGGACCTCGCTGGAATTCAGACCAAGGCAGAGGTGCAGCCAGATGGCAGCTGGAAGCTCAACGGTCAGAAGGTTTGGACGACGAACGCCCATTTCGCGTCGTACGGCCTGATCCTCGCCCGCACAAACTCCGATGTGCCTAAGCACAAGGGAATGAGCATGTTCATCGTGCCGATGGATGCTGAAGGTGTGACGATCCGCCCACTTCGCCAGATCACTGGCGAGGCTGAGTTCAACGAAGTGTTCTTCGATGACTGCGTGATCCCAGCTGACGCTGTTGTTGGCCCGGTTGACGGCGGCTGGATGGTCGCGCTTACAACTCTGCTCTTTGAGCGCCTCGCGATCGGTGCAGGCTCGGAAGGCTTTGGTTACCGAGCTGACCGCTTCGCTGCAGCGATCGCTAGCGATCCAGTGGCAGCAGCTGACCATGATGTGCGGCATCGCCTCGGCAAGCTGGCAACAGACCTGCTCGCGCTTCGCTTCACAGGCTTCCGCCACCTGACAGCGATTGAGCGTGGCGGCCTGCCTGGCTCCGAAGCAGCACTTGGCAAGGTCACCGCAGTCAAGGCAGCGATTGCTGCAGGCGACCTGATCGCCGACGTGATCGGACCTGACGCACTTGCTGAAGGCGAGTGGGCCTACCTGATCTCCTTCCTCCCCGGCCTTAAATCAGCTGGCGGCACAGAGGAGATCCTGCGCAACATGGTCGGGGAACGAGTCCTCGGCCTGCCTACCGAGCCACGGCTTGACAAGGGCATCCCATTCAACGAGCTACGCGCTCTCGAGAAGGAAGGGGCATCGGCATGAATTTCGAGCTCTCAGATGAGCAGAACGCTCTCCAAGAAGCAGCCCGTGATGCACTCAGCCGTATTGACACCGTTGCTGCCGCACGTGAGGCGCTTGAGGATGAATCCAAGCGCGCCGACCTGTGGGAGACGGCAGAGGCAGCCGGCTGGACCGGCCTGCTTGTCCCAGAGGAGCAAGGCGGTGTAGGCCTTGGCCCACTGGACGCAATGCTGATCGCAGCTGAGGCTGGCCGCACGCTTGCTCCTGTGGCTCTGCTTGGCCACCTGCCGGCAACTCTGCTGGCCGAAGGCGATGAGCTTCAACAGCTCGCAGCTGGTGAGAAGCGTGGAGCGTTCGTTCCAGCAATGCCGCCGACTGACCTTGACCACGCGTGGACGGTTGACCCGCAATCAGGACTTCGCCGTTCACCGGCGCCGTCCCTTGATGGCAACAAGGTCACTGGCCGTGTGCACTGGGTTCCGGATGCAGCAAAGGCTGACCTACTGGTTGTCATTGCAGTTGACGGCACCGAGCCAAAGGCAGTTGTAATCGACCCGTCGCAAGGCGGAGTCAAGGTTGAGCCGGTCGTTTCTTATGACCAGACTCGCCCAATGGCTCATGTCGAGTTCGATGCTGCGGAAGGCAAGGTTGTCTCCGCATCGGCTGACGACATTGCTCGTGCTTGGTCGGTCGCCCAAGGCCTGATCGCTGCTGAGTCGCTTGGCTCAGTTGAGGAGGCCCTTGAGCGCTCAGTCCAGTACTCGAAGGAGCGCTACACATTCGGTCGTCAGATCGGCTCCTACCAGGCTGTTAAGCACGCACTTGTTGAGGTGCTGCGCCTGATGGAGAACGCTCGCTCGCTTATGTATTACGCGGGTTGGGCAGGTCAGGACTCACCGGAGCAGTTCACACTCGCGGCACATGCTTTCCGAGTGGGAGCTGGAGAGGCCCTTGACTTTGCCTCACGTGAGTTGATCAGCGTCCACGGTGGCATTGGTGCGACATGGGAGCACGACGCGCCGCTGTTCTTCCGCCGCGCACAGCTCTCACGCCGACTGCTTGGTGGCACTGCCTCAGCAGCGGATCGAGTTGCCGGCGAGCTGCTCGCAGAAGCGGGAGCACGCCCAGCCGCTTAAGTTCAGCCAGACCTGAAGCTGTGAATAACGGCCGTGCCTCTAATGGGGCGCGGCCGTTTTCTACTTCTTGTAGCCAGTTAGGTCGGCGGCGAACTTCATGACAATGCCGCGAGGGGCTACTCGCCCTGCGACACGCGTGAGCTTGTTGGCGATGCCCGGAGTGATCGTGCGATCGCCCTTAACCATCGCGTCAACGCCTTGCTTGGCGACCTCTTGAGGTGACACGAAGGTCATGCCCGGAGCGTTCTCTTCGAAGCTCTCCGAGCCAGCGACTTCTGCGAACTCGGTCTTGACGGGACCTGGGCAAAGCGCGGTGACCGATACACCACTTCCCTGAAGCTCGACAGCGACGGCCTCTGAGAATGAGATAACGAAGGCCTTGGTCGCGGCGTAGGTCGCCATGTAAGGCACTGGCTGCGCGCTGGCAGTTGATGCGGTGTTGAGGAGTGATCCTCGCCCACGCTTGACCATGCCAGGCAGAACTCGAATGGCAAGGTCGTGGACAGCGTCAACATTGACTTCGACCATCAGACGCTCTTGATCGCCGTTGGCAGCCGAGAATTCGCCCATCACTCCCAGCCCAGCGTTGTTGACGAACCCGATCAGCTCAGGGCCTTCCTCCAACTGCTGGACAAGCTGTGCGCGAGCAGCCGGATCAGAGACATCACAGGCGATGACAGCAGCGGTAACGCCATGGTTGGACTCAAGCTCCTTGGCCAGTTCGCTGAGACGGTCTTCACGGCGGGCGATCAGAGTGACGGAATAGCCGCGTGAGGCGAGAACACGGGCGATCTCAGCCCCAATGCCGGAGGATGCGCCTGTAATAGCGATTGTTGCGTTGTTAAGAGTGCTTGCGTTTGGAAGTGGCATGCGTCACACAATACGACATGCCAGTTCGCTAGCATTCTGTCTTGCATAAGCCGAATCTCTAGTTGGCAGCCGGCCGATTGGAGAACGGGGGACCCAAAGAGACATCTGTCTCAGGGGCGAATTCCGCGGATCACCCCGCGGATAGCGACCAAAATCGCGAGCCCGTCAGCTCACCTCGCAGGCGACACACGGCACGAAGGACCAGACGGAACCTGTTTCCGAGCAATCCAAGTAATGCGAATTCAACGCACCCAAAACACCCGTAATCACCGATCAGCGTCACACGTGGCAGCAGCGCTTGCCCTGTTGATCGTTGCCAGCGTTTTCGCCTTCACTCCAGCTTCGAGCCTTGCCAGCTCATTCAGCACAGCTGCGCATGCCGCAGTCGTTGCTGACACAACTTCCAGCGACACAACCGACGGTGGCACCGGCCCAGGTGACACTCCGCCGCCAATCCCTGGCGTGCCGGCAATGGATGCCTCAACAGGCTGGGTGTTCCCCGTCAAGCAGGCTCACCAGATGATCGGCCCCTCCTCATGGAGCCTCGACCAAGGCGTTGACCTTGGCTTCGGTCTCGGTTTCTCGCGCAGCTTCTGCGGTTCCAAGGCAACGCTCGTCGCAGTCGACGACGCAGTTGTAACCAAGATTGGCATCAGCGGCTTCGGCGGCCAGTCGCCAGTAATCAAGCTCACACGCGGCCCGTACAAGGGCTGGTCCGCCTACTACGGCCACTCGCAGCCGACGATCGTCCGTGTTGGACAAGTCGTTAAGCGCGGCCAGCCAATCTCAGCAATTGGGTGCGGCATTGTTGGCATGTCAAGCGCACCACACCTTGAGTTTGGACTCTTCAAGGGCGGCTACTGCTGCAGCGGCCTGCTTAACCACAACACTGTGGTCGGCATCCTCAAGCGCATGTTCCCCACTGCTGTGGCAGCCGGGCGCAGAGCAGCCCGCAGGTAGCTAGCTACTCAACCGCCGATTGTGGCGAGAGCTACGCCGAGCCAGACAATGGCTAGCGAGCCAAGGAAGATCAACCCGTCTAGTGCATGAAGCTTCGGCTTCTTCATGTGGACTAGAACGAGAACGCCGACAATCGCTACTAGGCCCAGCTTGGCATGCATCTCTGGCGTCTTCCAAAGGTTCTCGTGTGAAGCGAGCATCGCTCCGGTGATAATCGACACCCCAACGGAGACCAGCGTCCCGTAACCAAACCGTCGGGCGACCTGCTGCATCTTGCCGCTCTCGTCACCCTTGAGGACGGGAACAACCGCAGCTGCGATGAAGAGCTGACCGCCAACAAAGAACGCCATCGCGATCAGGTGAATGAAGAGGATTGCGTTCCACATAGTCAGGCAGTCTTTCGCCGGTCAGGGCGCTTCACCTGCTGACGCGGATCAGCAGATCTTGAGTCCAGCGAGCGGGTTTGCGTCCCACTTCTTCTTCGCAGCGGCTACCCAAGCATCCCACGCTCGCTTTGTGGCGGCTCCATCGGCTTTAAGTTCTCCAAGCCCAGCTCCTATTGCCGCGAGTGACCCAGTGTTTGCGTCGATTTTCTTGATTGTTGTCGTCTTGGCAGCGCATGTTTTTGCGAGCTGCTGGAGGGGTGCTCGCACCTCGGGCTCAGAAATCCTGTTGGAAGCAGCCGTTATCTGCTGGGAAGCCTTAGTCAGTGCAAGCTCGGCCTTTGGCCCTTCCGTGGCGAGTGCTGCGCCGCCTTGCTTGAAGGCCCGATTCCAAGGATCCCCTCCCTGCAGCTGCCATTTGCGCACCCCATCAGTAAATGAGTCGAGGGCTGCTCTATCGCTGGAGGACACACTCTTGTTGTCGCCACAGCCCACCAGCACCCCACCTACTGGGATAACCACAGCTACTAGCGCGAGAAGGACTGCTGGCTTCATGCTTGGAAAGGTAGCGGTAACTCGGGCCAATACAGACGATTGGCCACAGCGCCACCTATGCTCGCAAGAGATGGACCTCAAGAAGATCCTCAGCCAAGGCGTGCTCGCGGCCGCATTCGCTCTCAGCCTCTTCCTTGGCGCGGCTGCAGGCCCGGCTCAAGCTTCCGGCACAATCGCACCGTCTACTTTCCAAGCTCTTCAAGCCGAACAGTCGGTCATACGAACACTGCAGGTTGCGCTGCGTGAAACCTTCGGTATCAAGGTGACCGCAGTGGCCGCGTTTGACGCGCGCACTTGGACAATCCTGCGAAATCAACCGTTCGGGCTAGCAATCGGCAACGGAAGGGTTGGGTGGGAATTTGACCCAGCAACAATCAGTCGCCTTGGTTACACCTCAGGGTGGGTCCACGGCACTTGGGAGGGCTGCGCCTGGACAGCAACCCGCAACATCGGGGGCAACGTCATTCCAGTGCGCGGCGATTGCGCGAACTTCAACCCACCCCTCAAGTCATTCACGAGCAGAATCAACTGCATCCTCTGCCACGGCGGTACTGCCGTTCGCCTTACCGAACCTGCGACTGAGTTCGCCAATTACAAACCCACGACGGGGCCCCGGGATCCTGTGCACAAAGCAGAGGTCGGGCAATGCGTCGAGTGGCGATACATCACCAAGGACGGCAAGTTCGCGATGGTCAAAGACCGCCGCTTCGCCAACAACCGAGCCAGCTGGGTGTTCATTCCGAGGAACACCTTGCCTGCTGATTCCCAGCTACCTAAGAACAGCCAGAACAGCTGCTGGCACAGGTCAAAGACCAGGGTCTTAGGAAACTGAGATGACCTTCAAAGGTCGGGCGCCCGAAGGAAGCTGAGCTGTCACAGTGTCGCCCGAGCTAGCGCCCATCAGCGCAGTCGCGATTGGTGACTCCGAGGAGAGAGTTCCCTCAGATGGCTTCGCTTCGTGCGATGCGACGAGGGTGAAGGTTTGCTCCTTGCCGGCAGTCTCATCAAGGTAGGTAACCGTGCTGCCAAAGCCGACAGTGCCATCAGAGGGAGCTCCCTCGACGACAACAGCGTTATCGATCTTGTCCCGCAGTCGGAGGATCGCGGTCTCCAAGTGGGCTTGGTCATTCTTGGCAGCGTGATACTCAGCGTTCTCTGAAAGGTCGCCCCAACCGCGCGCTATGAGGATCTTCTCGGCGATGTCTTGGCGACCTGGGCCTTCCATCTCGGCGAGCTTTGCCTTGAGGTCAGCGAGGCCCTCTGCGGTTATGAAGTTCTCTGCCATCGCGCTGCAGCGTACTCGTCCTACTAGGATCGCGTTGCATGACCCCCTCTCCAACCATCGGCGTCGTCGCCTGCAGCCTCCGTAATGCATCCGCAAACCGAGGACTTGCCCGTAACGCTGTTACTCAACTCGGCGACTCTGCGCGACTGATTGACATTGACTCTCTGCCTCTTTTCTCCGAAGACCATGAACTGCCGAACGCTGAACCGGCGCAGGCGGAAGGAGCGGCTTGGCGTGAAGCAGTGCGGTCAGTCGACTGCCTGCTGATCTGCACTCCCGAATACGACAGCTACCCACCGGCCATGACGCTCAACGCCCTTAACTGGCTGTCACGGGAGCCAAGCCCACCTCTAAAAGGAAAGCCAGTAGCTGTCTGTGGTGCAGCAGCCGGATTCCGCGGCTCACGCCGCTCACAAGCTCATGTCCGTGAAGTCCTTGACCGGATGGGAGCTCAAACGATTGAGGCCCACTTCCAAATCCAGATCGCGAATCACTTTGACTCAAGCACTGGCGACCTCACAAGCCAGGCGGCGATCGAAGAGTTCGGGCGCTTCCTCAACGCAGTCAAGCTTGCCGTTAGCCACCACAGCGAGTAGAAAGACCACGTGCCCGACTTGCAACCCGTCCTCGCCGAAGGAGCCCTTGACGGCCAAGTAGCGATCGTCAGCGGTGCTGGCTCAGGAATTGGCAGAGCAACAGCACTCGAATTCGCCCGCCTAGGAGCCAAGGTTGTCGTTTGCGGGCGGAGGATTGAGCCACTTCAGGAGACGGCTTCGATGTGCGCAGAGGGGCTGATAGACCCAGTCGTCTGTGACATCCGCGAGGAGGATCAGGTTGACGCCCTCGTAGACGGTGCCCTGGAGCGCCATGGGCGCATTGACATCCTCGTAAACAACGCTGGCGGCCAGTTCCTGTCCCCAGCAGAGGACATAAGCCCAAAAGGCTTTCGCACCGTTGTCCGGCTGAACCTTGAAGGGACTTGGCTGATGACCCACGCAGTTGCGACCAAGGCGTTCATCCCGAGCGGGCGCGGTGGCAAGGTTGTGAGCATCACTCTGACTCCACACACCGGGCTGACTGGAATGGCGCATTCGTCAGCAGCACGAGCGGGCGTTGAGAACTTGATGAAGGTCCTGTCGGTCGAATGGGCCCGGTTTGGAATTAGCCTCGTCGCAGTTGCGCCAGGCGTCGTCAATACCGACACATTCCAGACGAAGTACCCAGCAGCGTTCCGCGACCACTACACCCAGAACCTGCTCGCAGGGAAGCCGGTTGAGCCGGAAGACATCGCCCAGACAGTGGCGTTCGTTGTGTCACCAGCGGGTCGTGCAATCAGCGGCAGCGTAATCAACGTGGACAACGCGCATGACCTTTCCCAATCCCCTTGGCCCCCGCGCGAGATTCAAACCGACTCGGGCAGCATTGAGGCCGAGGAGCGCCGCGGCGAGTAAGTCCTAGGTAGCAAGTCGGCAATCTGCCGGCCTCAGTTAGAGGCCAGTCACTGTTACCTTCGGGTTACGAAAAGCCGGAACGCTTCTCTGGGGAGGGAAGACAATGAGCGCTACTGCAGAAACACCTGTTGACCAGATTGACCTAGGCGATATGAGCCTCTGGGTGGATGGCCCACCGCACGAGATCTTCGAGCGTCTACGCAACGAAGACCCTGTCCACTGGAGCCCAATGGCAACTTGGGACAACGAGCCTGGCTTCTGGTCCATCACGCTTGCCGAGGATATTCACGAGATAAGCCGAGATTGGGAAACCTTCTCCTCTGAGAAGGGTGGGTTTGTGGCTCCAGACCACTCAATACCCCTTGATTTCCAGAACGCAATGTTCATTGGAATGGACCCGCCTCGGCACGACCGGATCAAGCACCTCTTCCAGCGTGGCTTCACGCCGAAGCGAATCGCCGAACACGAAGCGACCATCCAAGCGATTACAGAGCGATACCTGGACGCACTGGAGGGCCGAACTGAGTTCGACCTAGTTGAGGACATTGCGCAACCTGTCGTTGGCCGAGTCATTGGCTCGTTCCTCGGGACCCCGGAAGAGGATGACGCCGTCTGGGCTGACTTCGCTAACCGAGGCCTTGCTCTTGGTGACGACGAACTCCAGCCAGAGGGCGAAGCCACAATCCTTGAGCTGATCGAGCAAGGGGTAATGCGGACACTTGCGATGGCAGCTGAACGCCGTGAGAACCCCACTGATGACCTGACGAGCCTGTTGGTGCACGCAGAGGTTGATGGCGAAGGCCTTGAGGATTACGAGATCGCCTCAGGGTTCGCGCTTCTTGTGTCCGCCGGCAACGACAGCACTAAGGCCACCTACTCAAGCGGCATGCTCGCCCTGCTTCAGAACCCGGATCAGATGCGGAAGCTGATTGACGATCCATCAAAGATTGAGCAGGCCATTGAAGAGTTCCTGCGGATGTTCCCCGCCTTCGCCCACTTCCGCCGCACTGCGACCAAGGACATCGAGTTTCGCGGCAAGCAGATCAAGGCCGGCGACAAGGTCATCCTCTGGTACCCCTCGTCTAACCGGGACGAAGCTGCTCACAAATGTCCGCATCAGCTTGATGTCGAGAGAACAGAGGAGCACCAGGCGTTCGGGGCTGGCGGCCGCCACTTCTGCCTTGGTACTGCCTTGGCCCGTCTCGAGCTGAAGATTCTCTTCACCGAGACCTTGAAGCGCTGGCCCAACATGGAACTTGTCGAGTCAGAAGCTGTCCGTTCGATCTTCGCGAACCAGCAGAGGTTCGTGAAGGTTCGAGTCAATCCGTAGCGGTTGTCTCCTAACCGGGTGGGTGGCTCTCGCGCCACCCACCCGCGAGACAACTATCCGTGGGAACCGTTTCCTTCGGAATCGCTGATCAGGCCGTAAACGATCAAAACGTCAATCGCGATGATCGCGAGTGACCAGATCGGCAACACTGGCAGCGCGAACAGCCAGAAGATTGCGCTAAGCGTTGCCATGCCGACGCCAAAGCCCACAGCCGAAGCGGACCGGCTGAGGAGCATCCACGCCCCGACAAGGGCTAAGCACCCCCAAATGATCGACACCCAGCCCCAGAAGGTCAGAGTGCTAAACAGCAGACCGCCTTCAGTCAGATAGGCCTTGCTGTCTAGAGCTGCGAATCCCCAAAGCAGATTGGATGCGCCGCTGATGATGAACATCACACCTGCGAACGTGAACCAGCCGTGGCCGGCACGCTCCTCCATGTGATGGTGAGTTGAGGCTTCCATCGAGTTCCTCCGTTTCGGTTACCGACAACACCAGAATCCACCAGTTGGATTGTGCGGCATCCGCTGTTTCCCGCAGACCAGCGAGGGAACTACCCGAGCCTGTCTGCCAAACGGAATGAAGTGGAGCCAGTCGGGATCGAACCGACGACCTCCGCCTTGCAAAGGCGGCGCTCTCCCAGCTGAGCTATGGCCCCATGGGCGGAACCTTAAGTTCCGGACCCGGAATGGTAGCCGTTACCCTTGGTCGATGAACACGCGCACAACAGCTGTCTCCCTAGCGGCGGTTATTGCCGCACTCGTCATTGGCTGCGGAGGCTCGGACTCAAAGACAGTTTCGACCGCTCAATCGATTGACCCCCAGGTCTTCAAGCAAACCGCCGAGACCTACCTGACCAGCGTCAAGGGCTTGGGCGGCCAGCTCGCCAGCTGTGTCACCCAATCGCTGACAAGCGGCGTCCTGGGCGGGTCAGGTCAGGGGCAACAAAGCGGTGGGACTATTCAAGCTTGAGATCGGAAGAGCGTCGTG
>CALJKH010000139.1 GCA_937973575.1 uncultured Solirubrobacterales bacterium
GCTTGCCTCCTGAATAGCCGAGTGACATAGAACCTTCCTGTCAGGGGATTCGGGTTTGTGTGGTTGTGGAGTCTATTCTCACAGGGTGGACGATGGAAGCTCAGGATTCATGATTGTTTGCCCCTCATGCTCATCTGAGGTCAGTCCGTATGTCACAGAGTGCCCCTATTGCGGCAAACGTGTGCAGAAGCGGGCGCCCAAATTAGGCAGCGCTGAGCCCAAGAAGCAGAAGCGGAAGCGGCCTGAACGCAAGACGCGCAGCGGAATGCCGCGCATCGAACTGGGCGATAATCGGCTGCTTGCAGTCCCCGCGTTAATCATCGGTTCTGCCGCTCTGAGCGTTCTGGTCCGAACTGGTGTTGTAAAGGCCAGCTCCGTGGCCGTGATTGGGCATCTCAACGGTGACTGGGTCAAGCTACTGACTGCTCCGTTTGTCAACTCAAATATCGCCTATGGATTTGTTGTGCTTGTTGCCTTTGCTCTGTTCGGCTCACGGATTGAGCAGAGGTTCTCGGCCGGGTCCCTGATTGTGATCGTGATGTGGCTGCTCTCTGGTGCCCTTGGTGCTTGGCTAAGCGCTGAGACTGTGATCTCGCTGGCTGCTGGGGCCTTGGCGCCAGCCACTGCTGTCACCGTCGCTTGCGGGATGAGTGCGGTGGAAGCGCGACGCGACGACGGCGATACAGACATCGTTGGCCCAGGTGTAGTCCTTGCGGTTCTTGTTCTAATGCCACCACTCGTTGCAGGGGCTACCTGGATGGAAGTCTTCGCTGGCCTCATTGTCGGATTAGGCGCAGGAAGCTCGATTGTCATGGCGGACCGCCGCAGGTAACCTAAACCTCTAGGCAACACGCAGAGGGGAGTTACAAATGGAGGTCAGGTTTCTCGGGCATTCAGCGTTTGAGCTCAAGAGTGACGCCGCCACAGTTCTGGTTGACCCATTCTTGACGGGCAACCCCAAGGCTGCTGTCGCGGCAGCTGACTTGGAGGCAGACGCGATCCTCGTTACTCACGGCCATGCTGACCACCTTGGCGACACAGTCGACATTGCAAAGCGGACTGGTGCGCCAGTTGTCGCAATCGTTGAGCTTGCCGGGGAGATCGCTAGGGACGGAGCTCCTTCGACCCACGATCCAAACCTTGGCGGGACAGTCAACTTCGATTGGGGCTGGGTCAAGCTCGTTCCCGCATGGCACACCTCGACAACCCCCAAGGGCCAAGTCAACACGCCAGCAGGATTGGTCATCAACATTGGCGGCAAGACGATTTATCACCTTGGTGACACTGCTCTCTTTAGCGACCTTGCCCTAGTAAACGGGCGTCCGTCGCCACTCGACCTTGCAATCGTGCCCATTGGTGGTCACTACACAATGGATCGTCACGATGCTGTGGAAGCGTGCCGCCTAGTCGGCGCTCCCCATGTGATCCCGTGCCACTTCGACACGTTCCCTCCGATCGAAACTGACTCCGCCGCGTTTGCAGCAGAGGCGCAGGCTTCAGCTAACTGCCAAGTGAGTGTTCTCAAACCAGGGGAGGCATTGACGCTATGACGACCGCAATTGTTCTAGTTGATGTAGATCGTTCGGAGATGGCCAACTTCGGCCCATTGCTTGCAGATGTTGAGGGAGTGGCAGAGGCGCACTCCGTCGGTGGCGAGTGGGACTTCGTCGCGATCGTGCGAGTGGCCAAGAGCGAGAACCTCGCAGGCGTCGTCAGCGGTGAGATCGGTGGGCTACCCGGAGTAATCCGTACTCACACGCTTGTCGGGCTGCAGGCCTTCTAGAAAACTGAAGGGCCCGGCCGCCCCCGGCCGAGCCCCTCTTTAGTACCCGATCCCCCGATCAGGAATTTGGAACCGCCGCAGGTTGGGCAGATGCCTCGGTGGCGTTCCCCGTATCTACGGACGCCCCTGCGGCAACAGGGCCTGTGGCCCCGGTGCCATTGTCTGAAGGTGTTGTGGTTGTTGTGTCTCCCAAGTCGACAGGCAGCGATGTTGAGTCAGTCGTTGTGACTGTTGCTCCGCTGTCAGCTGGGGTTACTGCCGTTGCATCAGCTGCCGGAGTGGTGGAAGCAGCGGTAACTGACGAGTCGGTAACTGATTCGGCAGTGGCTACAGCTACTGGTATTGCCACAGCGGCGATCGCTGTCGGGTCCGCCATTGGTGCTGCCACAGCCGGGGCCGCGGGTGCCGCATGGGCGGCCACAGTCGTGCTGCGCTGCACGGCGTTTACCCCGACCGGTGCAACCTGTGCGGTCACGATGGCCGCTGCTGCGATGCCAGCTGCCGCCTTGGAAGCAACAGTGGAAGCTCCTGCGGAGATGCTGCTGGCAATGCTGCTGGCGGTTGCGCTGGAGCCGGCGATCGAGCCACCTGCTGCGGCCGAGCCGCTGGATGCCTGGCTGCCACCAATGCCAACCTGAGCGACAACCCACTGCTTTGCGGCCACGAGTGCCCCGATCGGAGCGAACGCCGCCATCGCAACATCCTGAGCTGTGAGCTGGGCCTTGAACTCCTTGCAGCGGTCACATGTCTTGAGGTGGCGCTTGACCGGCGGCGTGAGCCGACGAGTCAGGCCCTCGGCAACTTCGCCCAGTTCGACCCGGACCTCGTCGCAGGTGAGCCCACGGGCCTCTGACATCTCGGCCAGAGCTACGCGTGCTCGAACCAGGAGCGACTTAACTGATGGCACCGTCGTCTCCATCGCAGCTGCGATGTCCTCGTAAGGCATGCCATCCATCTCGCGCAGCATCAAGGCTGTGCGCTGAGTCTCAGGCAGGAGTGAGATGTCGTCCATCAGGTCACGGAACTCAGCGCGGCGGCTGGCCTGGTCTGCGGTCGTCAGCCCATGCGATGAAACATGGATGTCCATCGAGTCAACGCCGACTGGCTTGGCCTTCCGCATGTGGTTCAGCGACCGGTTGCGGCAGATCCTGTAGAGCCACGGCTTGACCATGATTGGGCGGTCGTCAGCCAGCATTGCCGTGTAGGCAGCTGCGAAGACTTCCTGAAGTACGTCCTCTGCATCCTCTCGGTTGCCGAGCATGTGGCGGCAGAAAGAGAGAAGCTTCGACTGGTAGCGAGCTACGAGAACCTCGAAGGCTCCCTGGTTGCCACGGCGCGTGAGAGCGACAAGGCGATCATCAGACTGGAGGCGAAGCAGGGGGGAGGCGACGCCTTCCCTGGCGGCTGCTTCTGAGTTGGTCTTAATCGTTGCTGCTTCCATTTTGACCCCGTTCCATTCCTTTCAACACTTCGGACGCTTTGGAGTTTCGCAACGCCTGATTTAGCGCTAGGACAACCGTAGGCTAAATCCCGGGAAAGCCTGTAATGACGGTCGATTCAGCAGTCAATGACTGGCCAGTCAACGAACTTTTCAAGCTGTTGAAACCCGCTCGTTTGCGGGCTTTGCGAGGGGACTAACCGAGCTCGAGCGAGGTGATCCCAAACACTGATTCGGGAGTCAATTTCACGTCGGGGCCACGCAAAACTCGTGCCGTTTCGAAACTTCGAGTCATTCCCAGTCTTTCGTAGAGGGCAATTGCGGGCTCGTTGGGGAGAGGTCCGTCTACTGCAATCGGGCCACTGAGCCCGTCAGCCAGGGTGAGCAGCAGAGCTTCAGCTTCCAAGGCGGAGTCAGCAAAGAGTGGTCCCACACGGAATCCAGATGACGTTGGTCGAACTGCCGCGAAGCCTGAGATGTCGCCTGAGCTTGAGGTGGTGACGACTGCTGTTCGGTCGTCACCGGTGATCCACTCGCGGAGGAACTCTGGCCGTGGTCCAAGCGCGAATCGAGTGTCGAAAGCGACGAGGTCGTTGAAGTCGACGGTTTCAGCGTTGCTGGCTGGGGTCAGCGGAGTCGGGAGGTCGCTCGCCTCGGTTATGAAACGCGCGTTCCACCAGAGGACTCTGAAACCAACCTTCTTGTAGGTGTCGACCTGTTGGGGGACAGCGTCGCCTAACTGCGAGTTCGTCATTGGGATAGCGACTTCGTTGAAGAGCCGCCAGCCAACGCCGGTGCCGCGGTGTTCGGGGACCACGATGTAGAAGCCGAGAAAACTGATTCCAGTTGGATAGGTGACGGCCGACATTGCTGAGACGAGCTCTCCGTCCAGCTCGCCAACCCAGAAGCCCTTCGGGTCAGCAGCAAAGAAGGGTCGTGCGTCAGTGAGGCCAGGATCCCAGCCTTCCTGATCCGCCCAGCGGATCACCGACTCGAGGTCCTCAATTGTCATGTTCCGTATCTGGAAGTCGCTCATGGGTCTCCTGGGATCCTTCGCAGTGGCCGGGGTGGGGTTCGAACCCACAAGCCCAGAAGGGCAGCCGATTTTAAGTCGGCCGCGTATGCCAATTCCGCCACCCGGCCTTGCGATTACCTCAGGATAAGCGGTGGCCGGTTTAGCTTGCTGGCGCGAAAGCCTGCGCAAGCGGAACTCTGGCTGCGCGAACACCGGCATGCAGCATCAGTGCCTCAGGCTTCAGGGTCAGCTTCCCGATGGGCGAGTGTGCGATGACGATTGCTGGAATTCGTATTTCGGCCAAGGTTTTCGAGATTGCTGCGCCTGCGAGCGCAGAGTTGTCTGCGTCAAGTGAAGCGATTGGCTCGTCCAGAAGCAGAAGGTCTGGCTTGCGGGCGATAGCCCGTGCAAGCGCTGCTCGCTGCCTCTCGCCACCGGAAAGACTCGAAGCTCTTGCGTTAATCCTGCCGGCGAGTCCAAGCTCCTCGAGGACAGCCTCAGCGGCACCCGGGCGCGCATCCGACGGCATCCCAAAAGCTACGTTCTGTTGGGCAGTCATCCTTGGGAAAAGGGCTGAGTTTTGGAACACAAACCCTATGTTTCTCTCGGCAGTTGGGACTGAGCGTGATGAGGAATGCCAATCAGAGCCGTTAAGTGAGACGGTGCCGGCTGTGATCGGGTACAGCCCAGCAAGCATTCTCAGCAAGGTGGTCTTACCAGAGCCAGAAGGCCCAGTTACAAGCAGACATTCGCCCGGCGCGACTGATCCCTCAGCGGAGATCTTCATGCCGCCAATTTCACCTGTTACCTCGAACTCAAACATTGCTCTCAGCCCAGCGGTTCGTAAATAAGCGGACAGTCAGGAGTAGGGCAGCGGCGGCAGCGACGAGGACGGCAGCCAAAGCCTCTGCGCCGGGAAGGTTTGTCCCGAACCCTTCGTAGATAGCCAATGGAGCCGTCTGCGTGACTCCGCGAAGTGAGCCAGCGAACATCAGCGTCGCACCGAATTCGCCGAGAGCTCTCGCAAAGGCCAGTGTCGCCCCAGCTGCGAGAGCTGGAAATGTCGTTGGGACGGCGACTTTCAGGAAGGTGCGAGCGTCGCTGGCACCAAGCGTCTCGGCAGCCTCCCTGAGGTTAGGGTCGAGCGCAGCAAAAGCGGCCTCAGCCTGACGAATGTGGAATGGGGCTGCAACAAAGATCAGGGCTACGACAACCCCAGCGGTTTCGAGGACAAGTTGAATCCCAAGGCTTTTCTCAACGCCACCAAGAGTCCCGAGGGGTCCGAAGGCCGCAAGCAGAGCGATACCAGCGACAGCTGGCGGCAGTACAAGCGGTAGTTCGATCATCGTGATCGCTACCGACCGACCCGGGAAGCGTCGAGTGGCGAGAAGCCAAGCGGTTGGGGTCCCGACAACGATGATCACAACGATTGCGATCACTGAGCACTCGAGGCTCAGAAGAAGCGCGTCACGCGCCTCTGAACTGCTCAGTTGGTGGATTAGCTCTGACGGGCTATTGGCTGTCAGGAGTGCTGCGATCGGAAGCGTGACGAATGCAAAGGTGGCCGCCAGGGCGGCCCACATGCCAAACGCCGCCGAGTAGCGGCCAATCTTCCTCAACGCTTGGGAGCGGGGAGGAACCCGTTGGCCACGAGGATCTTCTGCGACTGCGGTGTCAGCAGGTTCGCGATGTACTTCGCCGCGGCTGCTTCGTTCCCAGTTCCTTTGACTACCGCTGCTGCGCACTTGGTCATTGAACCAAGCGCGACGGGAATCTCAATTGCCTTGAGTGCGCCCTTGCTGGCCTTGATATCGGTCGCGTAAAGAATGGCGGCCTCTACGGTGCCGCTTGTCACCTTCGCGCTTACGCTTGAAGCGTCCGGCTCGCGAGTCTTCACATTCGCCTTCAGCTTGGCTTGAGTTGCCGGCGGGAGGGCGGCGATGATCTTGTCCGCATACGAGCCAATAGGAACTGACGGGCTGCCGATCGCGATTGTCACGCCTGGCTTGGCTAGGTCTTCGATACTCGAAATGGTCGTGGTCGACGACGCCACTGCCACAACGATCCTGTTGCGGGCGAACACGACAGGTTTGTCGACAAGGTTGTCCGCAGCCAACTTGGTGGGGATCTTCAGGCTGGCGGAAAGGAACGCGTCC
>CALJKH010000140.1 GCA_937973575.1 uncultured Solirubrobacterales bacterium
TGTGCTCTTCCGATCTTCAGCAGCGTCCCGCCAAGGACCGCCGCGTTCCCGCTCCGCGACGAGCGTCTGCCCGCACTCCTCAGCAATTCCCTTAATCCGCCCTAGGCCTAGCCGCACAGCGCCAGCTTCAACAGTGCACTCAAAGCGACTCTTGGTTGCATCTACTGGCAGCACAGCCACCCCTCTGCGTTGAGCCTCGTGGACAAGCGAGTCAGGTGGGTAGAAGCCCATCGGCTGTTCGTCGAGCAGAGCGCAAAGGAACTCAGCGGGGTGATGGACCCGCAGCCAAGTGGACTGGTAGGCAAGCAGGCCAAAGGCGGCAGAGTGAGCCTTAGGGAATCCAAAGCCTGAAAAGCCGCGGATCATCTCGAATATCTCTACTGCCAGTTCCTCGCTCGCCCCGTGTTTGGCTGCTGCCCCAGCGATGAACCTCTCCCTGTGGGCTTCAACTGCAGCAGAGGAGCGCTTCCTGCTCATTGCCCTACGCAGACTCTCTGCTTCACCTGGAGTGAAGCCAGCAAAAGCAGTTGAGACCTCAAGCACTTGGTCTTGGAAGATGATCGTGCCCAGCGTTTCTTCCAGCACTGGCTCAAGCGAAGGGTGCATGTAGGTGATCGGCGCGTTTGGGTCCACTAGTCGGCGCCGTCGGTTGGCGATGTACGGGTTGACAGCTCCGCCTTGGATAGGCCCTGGCCTGACGATCGCAACTTGGATCGTGATGTCGTCAAGAGTCTCTGGCTGAGTGCGCAGAAGCGACGACATCTGCGCCCGACTTTCAATTTGGAACACGCCGGTTGTCTCCGCTTTGCGGATCGCCTCAAATGTCGGAGGGTCATCAAGCGGGATGCGGGAGAGGTCAACACTCTCCCCTCTTGTCTTGTTGATCAGGGTGACGCATCGCTCAACAGCGGAGAGCATCCCTAGCCCAAGCAGGTCAATTTTGAGGAACCCAGCGTCGGAGCACGAGTCCTTGTCCCACTGGACGATCCGCCTTCCCTCCATCGCCGATGGCACGACAGGGCAGCAATCAGTTAGTGGCTCTGTGGCGACAACCATTCCCCCAGGGTGCTGCGCCATATGCCGGGGCAGGCCATGAGCCTCACCAGCCAGCTTCACCAACCACTGCCAGCGTGGGTTTTCAGCCGCCCCCGGCCCAAGGGCAGTCTCAACATCTCTCTCCACATTCCGGCCAGACCATCCCTCCGACGCTTTGGCTACTCGCTCAATCTCAGCCGCCGGCAGCCCCAGGGCAGCGCCAAGGTTGCGAATCGCGCCGCGTGCCCGATAGGTCGGAAACATGCAGACAAGAGCAGTCCTGTCCTCCCCCCACCTTTGGTGGACCCTCGGGATCAGCTTGGTTCTGATGTCCCGAGGGAAGTCCAAGTCAATGTCTGGGACTGAAGTCAGCTCGTCATTGAGGAACCTGCCAAGGCAGAGATTCCCTGCGACTGGATCTATGTGGGAGAGCCCTGTGAGGTAACAGACGATTGACGACACTGAAGAGCCGCGCCCTCTCCCTGGTGGCAGAACAGCGCGCGCCATGTCAGGCCCGCGTACTTCAGCCGCGACCTCACGGGCAAGCTCGAGCATGTCTCTGTGTAAGAGGAAGAAGCCAGAGAGGCCAAGGGTGTCGATCACCCTTAGCTCCTCGTGAAGTCGCGATTTAGCTTCTGAGTTAAGCCGCGCACCATCGCTGCCGGGCCCATAACGCCCGTCAAAGGCTGCATCGCACACCTCAGCCAGCTCCCGAGTGGCGTCAGCGTCACCCTCGCGTGGATGCCTGTACCCAAGGTCTTCAGTCAGGTCGAAGTGAAGGCGGTCGGCCAACATCGCCGTCTCAGCCACAGCTTCGGGGAAGTCAGAGAAGCGGGCTGCCATCCGTTGCGGGGTAGTGAGAGCGTGGGAGCTGTTACCTCGCCGCTCCGGCTCGCATGAGTCAAGGGACTTGCCCAGAGCTACGGCGACAAAGGCATCCTGCAGTTCGACTCTGCTGCGGTCGTGACAATGGACATTCCCGGTTGCCACGCATGGCACCCCTAACCGATCAGCGAGGACAACTAGTGACCTGTTCCTATCCCTATCGCCCCGCAGCAGGGGCCGCTGAAGCTCCACTCGCAATCTGTCCCTGCCGAAGACATCAAGTAGCTCTCTGGCTGTCAGTTCATCGTGGACGCCGTTTGTGGCGCAGCCGGTCAGGCAGATGAGCCCCTCAGAGTGACCTAGTACTTGATCTAGCCCAACCTTGGGCTTTCTGACTGGACTACCGGGCCTACCGTCACGGGTGTGGGCATGCCCCGCTGTGATGATGCGGCAAAGGTTGCGCCAGCCTGTTGCGCTCTCAACCAGAAGAGTCAGGTGTCGGCCGTCTTCAAGGGTTACCTCAGCTCCGTGGATCGCCTTCAGGCCAGCTGACTTCGCAGCATGGGCGAACTCCATTGCCCCGCAGAGGTTGTCGTGGTCAGTCAAGGCCAATGCGCCATGCCCATTGCTCACTGCTGCCGCAACTAGCTCATCTGGCAGGGACGCCCCATCGTGGAACGAGAACGCCGAATGCGAGTGCAGCTCTACATACCCACTGGTCATGAGTGAGTCCGCCAAATGTTGTCCGGTTGGCGGAAGACGGTGATGCTGCTGCCACGGTCGTCAATTAGTTCCCAGTAGTGGCGCTGAATCGGAGATGTCGTCCACCACCTGTCCTCAACTAGCCACCACTGCCGAACAGCAGTGATTGGCCGCCCAGCGACGGTCGTGGGCCGCCCTTGCTTGTCGAGGGTGACATTGACTTGCTGTGGCTCGGCGAGCCTGCGTAGCGCCCCAGGGCGCCTGAGCTTGCCAACACGGTGTCCCATCTCAGGCCTCGAACGGTGAGAGCGCCATGCGGCGTTCCGGCAGTCGCGACTCAGGTTCAACTTCTACAACCCGCAAGGCAGCATCGGGGCCGGCAGCGGCTCTCGCTTGGCGGACTGCTTCCTTGAGCCGACCGAGCTTGATTGCGTGTGGTTCCTCAACGAGGCTTGTTTGGTCAGCTGCGATTGGGCCAAACCTCAGGACAGTGATTCCAAGTGATTTAGGCGGTCCGGTGATGCCGGCTAGCAGTGGCCGCATTGCGACGAGGATCCTGCTTGGGTCGTCCAACGCTTCGCGGAAGCAGACCTCTTTGCGCCATGTCCCACCGCCCTCGAGCTCAGCGTTTAGAGCAACCGAGCGCAGAGCCCTCTTATCCCGCTCCCGCCGCGCCAGCAAGCGACGCACGAGCAGGTCAAGAGCG
The DNA here is from genome assembly GCA_937973575.1 of uncultured Solirubrobacterales bacterium. Classification (GTDB taxonomy): domain Bacteria; phylum Actinomycetota; class Thermoleophilia; order Solirubrobacterales; family Solirubrobacteraceae; genus WLNJ01. The sequence goes on from CALJKH010000140.1 coordinate 3,269, forward strand.
TGTTGGAGCTGCTGCCCACCAGAGGCCTCAGGTAGTGCGATCCGCTCAAGCAGCGGTGGGACTGGGCGGCGGGGCTTAAGCCGCCCTTCCCTCCCAAGTGCAAGTTCGTGGGCAGCTATCCCAGGGCGACCAAAGCGGTCTGCCACCGAGTTACGAGGCAGCCGCGCGAAGGAGCCAAGGGTGAGCAAGCCAAACCGCTCAAGCAGAGGCGGCAGGTGACCGAGCCCAGGGACAGTTGTCAAAGCTTCGACTGGGAGTCCAGCTAGGAACCGTTTGACTCCGTCTTCCCCGCCGCTGACGACCTTTGCACGGCGGGGCCGTGCGTTTTGAGCCGCCTGCCTCGAGGCGAATGGGCCAGGGGCAACTCCAACTCGGGCTGGGCCGTCAACGCAGCCTCTGGCTTTACGCACTACTCGTTCGATTCCTCCGTGCAGATTCAAAAGGCCATCTGATTCAAACTGCGCAACGCCTGTCCGAGGCGCAGCGACTAGGGCTCCAATCGCTTCCAGAGCTACTAGGACTTCCTCCCACGCCTCGGCTGCGCCGACTGGGTCAGGCGGGACAAGGATCAGTTGGGGGCAGCGAGACAGAGCTTCAGAGACAGTCATCCCGGCTGCCACCCCAAAGGCTCCAGCAGCAGCTGATGCTTGGCCGATGAGGCGATCACCAGTGTCAGCTGGGGCCAGAGCCAAAGGGTTACCGAGCAGCGGCTCATTGCCACCAGCCGCGACTTTGAGCTCAAAGCGTGGAATTAGAACTGTTACAACTCTCCGCGTCATACGAACACATGTTCGCATACTCTCGCACCAAACTCCTAAAACCTGCACGCATGACTGCGCTGCCCCGGATACCTGCCTGCAGCAGCACCTCTTCTCCGAGAGGGAACCCCTCTTCCGCGGGCTTGTGTCCCTGCCGTGAGGACAATCAGCGCGGGCGACGGGATGGAGCCCGTCGCGTCCTGCA
>CALJKH010000141.1 GCA_937973575.1 uncultured Solirubrobacterales bacterium
CCTCCGACTGTTAGTAGACGCGGAAGGTCTTTGTGGCTGGGGTTGAGTCGGTGTTGCCAGCCCAGTCGACAGCCGCAACCCGGAAGGTGTGGGTGCCCTTCCTCAACGGGCCGAATGGCTGCCAAGGCGACGCGCACGGATTCCATACACCGGTGTCCATACGGCAGACGAATGTGCCAGCGTCAGCCAGCGGTGAACGTGTGAACTTGAAGATTGGCCGAGTCAGTTTGGTCAAGCTTGAGGCACTCGTAATTGAGGTGTTCGGGGCAACGTTGTCCACAGTGAAGGAGCGAGTACCGATGATGGCGCTGCGGTTCCCGATTGCGTCAACAGCCCTGACGCCGAACATGTGCGCTCCCTGACTAAGGCGAGTGAGCGACTTCGGTGACGAGCACGCCGCCCATGAGCCACCATCCAGCTCGCACTCAAATGTTGCACCGGGCTCGTTTGTTGAGAATGCAAATGAGGCTGAAGTCGACTTCCAGTAACCAATTGGCCCTGAGTCAATGCCCACTGGTGGCCCTGTGGCGTCCACTGTGAAGGACGTTGACGGCGGCGTTGGGTCGGTATTGCCAGACGGGTCAATCGCTCGCACAGCAAAGGTGTGGGCACCATCGCTAAGGCTTGCTGCCATGTACGGACTTACGCAAGGCGCCCAAGTGCCTCCGTCCAAGCGGCACTCAAAGGTTGAGCCACCCTCGCTTGATGAGAAGGTGAACGAAGCTGTTGAAGATGTGATCGTGGACCCATTGGTCGGGTAGCCGGCAGCTCCACCAGCGTCCAAGGTTGTCTCTGGCGGCACCGTGTCGGGCACCGCGCAGGTATAGACGCGGAAGTCGTCCACGTACCAACCAGCGTCGCCGACATGCGCGTCAGATCCAATCCGGAAACGGAACGTCACGTTCTGCCCAGCGAGCGACGAAAGGTTCAGGCGTGTCGACTGGTAGCCGAGGCTGGCGCCAACAAAGGCCCGCCGCCCGCGCAGGGGGTTGTCAGCCCCGTAACCGTTCTCAATCGAGCCGGTGTAGCCATTTTCAGCAAACAGTGGTGCAGCGTCGTGCCAAGACGAGCCGCTGTCAGTTGAGTACTCCATAACACCACCGTCGTAGAAGCCAGGTGCCCTCTGCCCAGTTGACGGGTCCACCGTGTCAGTTTCGAACCCGAAGGCATGCTTGAAGTGGACGAAGGCACCACCCGTAGGCACATGAATGGTGCCCGGCATTGTCATCGCGCTGTCCGAAATGGCGTCCGGGTCGTCACCCCAAAGGTTGTCAGTGCCGCTCTTGGCATAGAGGCCGTAGGTGGTGTCTTGACTGCCGTACTTCCAGCCGCCAGCAGTGTTGAGGTTTGATGCGGTCCAAGTGTGGTTGGCAGCGCCATCAAAGTTGTTGAAGTAGAGGTTCGTTGGGACTCCCGTCGTGCAGACAGCGGCCTGCGGAACTGATGCGTTGACAGGCGTCACATTCATCTCAGTTGCCAAAACTGCGGCACTGACCTGCGTGCAGTCAGAGGAACTGATTGAGGCAGTGCCGATCAGCGAGGTACAGGCCTGGTTGAGGGTGTTGCCAAGGTCTTGGTAGTCAGACCCTGAGGTGAGCAAAAGCTGAGTCTGGTACCAAATGCGTGATGCCTTCGGGATCCCAATGCCCGTGACAGTTTGGCCATTGAATGTGCCGCCGTCAGTCATCAGCGACGCCGCCTTGTTGGCAACTCCGCTGTTGGTGTGGACGCCGCCGCTGTCGCTCCCGTACTTGTCCTTCAAGTAGTTCGGGCTGGATGTTTTGTCAGGGTCCCCGAACGCTGACGGGTTAGCCATATCGCGGAGTGAGCCACCTGGAAGGTCTTCGCCGATCTTCCACTTCACTGCTGCGGTGTCAGTGCCAACCCCGTCGGTTTGGTCAACGAACTCACCGAAGACGTCGGACATTGCCTCGTTGATCGCACCGGACTGGAAGTAGTAGAAGAGGCCTGAAGTGCTCTGCGTGACACCGTGCGTCAGCTCGTGGGCGACGACATCGTCCGCCGAGGCGTAACCAGTGCCGTAGACCATCTGTGAGCCATCCCAGTAGGCGTTCGCGTAAGGGCACCCTGACCCGGTTGGGCAATAACGAATCGTGGAGTCAATCCGCTGCCCGCTGCCGTCAATACCGTCACGTCCTAGTGCCGAATAGAAGCTGTATGTGATTCCCGCAAAGTCGTAGGCATTGTTTGCATCGCGCGCCCTGACGGAAGCGTTGCTGCTGGGGTTCGAGTCGCCGGTTAGCGCGGCTTGGCCTTCAGTCCTAACCGGCGTTGCGAGGCTACACGGCACATTGGTCGCCGTCGCGTTGGCATCACAAACTCGACGGTCCAACGAAGCTTGCATCCGATCGATGGACGCCACCTGCCAGCCAGCGTTTGCCTCGATGTAAACGGTTCGCTTGAGTTGGCCTGCCCCACCACGTTCAACAGTTACCTGCCAAGTCAAGAGCGGCTTACGCAAGCCCGGGCCGCCGAGGATTCGGGAGTCGAAGATCTGCAAGGTTGGGGCACCAACAGCCTTAATGCCTGGACCGTTTCCCTTCTCAGTTGCGCGAACCGCAAGTTGAGCAGCCTCGTCCGCGCTGATCTTGGCGTCCGTTGAGGGGACTTGGCCTTGAAGAGTCTTCGCAACTGCAGCCACAACACGGTTGGATGCGTCAACTGCCACAACCGCCTGCCCGCCAATGACAGGAACACCTGAATGCGACTCCTGCAGCCGTATGATCGTCTGGCCTGCGGCCGGAGACTTAAGTTGTTTGGCTACATGGAGCGATGTGACCTGCGTTGTGCCAAGCATGCGTGAGTTCTGCCTGATCCAGCCCTGCGCAACAGCGGCGGGACTGGCGGAGGATGAAATACCCCGTGGGCGACCCAGCGAGCCACTAATTCGTGCCGTCTGCTGGCCACCGCTCGCGGCGCTGGCTTGACCTGACTGCGTTGAGCCGGCCGGGCCCGAGGACGCCATTACGAATACCCCGACAGCTATCGCGCCAGCGGTTGCAGCGCCCGCCGCGACGGTCCTAATCTGAGGAGTCCTCCAGTTCACTTAGGAGAGGTTACGCCCCCTAAGTAAAGGATTCGGAAGAACCCGGCTACGGAATCCAAAGGGATCCCGCTGGGAGCACCTGAGCTAGGAGAGAATCTTCGCCTTGGCGGCAGCGAACTCGTCGTCGCTGAGAGCGCCTGAGGCGTGCAGAGCAGCAAGGCGCTCAAGATCCGCAAGGGCTACAGGCTTAGCGGCAGGCTGGACTGCAGTGTTGACGAGAGTGTCGTCGTCAGCCGCCTCGTTTACCTCAGTCGGCGAGTCCTCAGAGGAGCGATCGGTTGAAGTCGCAGCCCGGCCCTTAAGGTCCTGCGCTGCACCCTTGGCACTGTCAGCACTCTTGGCAATGCCGGTTGAAACTGTCGCCCGGAATTCGGCCCATGAGTCCTTTAGGCGTTCAACCGTCGCGTCCTCAGAAGCATCAGGGAACTCCTGCAGGGTGAGGCTGCGAAGGCCCCACACGCCAGCGCCGGTGAGCACAGCGAAGATCAGCACGCCAACCCACTGGCGCGTAGCGGGGAGTGGGCCCCAAACGAGGAAGAACAGGAAGAGAGTGAACGCAACCCCGTAGGCAACCTCTTGACGGCTGTTAGTCCACGGCGCGACCCATTGGCGGAATGTCCGGGCCCAGCCGTACGGGCCGCCAAGCAAGGTGAAGAGCATTACGACGATCGCGATCGTGATCACATTCCCAGCGATAGAGGAGAGCATCCCCGTCGCAATTGACCAAGTCGCTTCAGCAGGTGGTCGCGATGCTCCGGCTGGCACAAGCGAGCTGATGAAGTAGCTCTCCGCGATGCCACGCGTCGCCAGCGCGATCAACGACGCGATGATCAAGCTGACCGAGCAGTTGATGACAGCGCGCCTGCGGCGACCACGGCTTACAGCCACGACAAGGATGTAGAGGAGAGCTGCAAGCAGCGGGAAGATGACTGCGCCAGCCTCAAGGAAGCGGGCGACCGTGCGGACCTGGCCGATTTCCTTGGCAGTGAAAACGGTGACGGAGGCAGCCCCAGGTGGGATCTTTGCTGCCTGGGACTTAAGGCCGATCTTGCCGCCGATCTCCAGCGCGGCTTGGCGGAGGTCCAGCTTGACGTTGTTGCCTTGGTACTGAAGGAAGCCAGTGTTCTTCTCATTAACGACATCAATGACCTGGCTGGCAAGTGCCTTGTTGGCAGCGCGCCACACATCTTGGACGGCTGTTGTGCCAAGCAAGTTCTCAATTCCGTTCTGAGCGAGAGTCCTTAGCTCAGTGGCGGCCGGGCCAGCAAGGACCTGCGCCTGCGACGGAAGTGCCTTCTCAATCTCAGCTTGGACATCAACGTTCTTGTAGATCTGATCAGTCAGGTACTGGGCTGTGGCAGTGCGGACTGCCTTGTTCTGAAGAAGCTCAGTGGAAGTGTTGGACCAGTTGGTCGCATCGAGCATCTGGCGGTTGGTCCAAACAGCAAAAATCGAGACGACGCTGAGCAGCGTCGCGATCACAATGATTACGCGGGCGGCAAGGAAGTTGCCGTGGCGGCCGCCTGAGGGAGTTTCTTGACTAGCTGACATCTATTTCAAGCTAGTGGAGAAAACGAACTGCGGGTGAGCCTGCAGGCTCACCCGCGAAGAACGTAATCAGCCGGTGACTGCAGCCTTCATCTTGGCGTACTCGTCATCGGTGAGCTTGCCACTGTCATGCAGCTTGGCGAGCTTCTCGAGTTGGTCAGCAGGGCCGTTACCAGCCTGCTCACGGATGTAGTCATTCATCTGCTTCTGAGCCTCTGCCTGCTGAGCGATAGCGCGCTCGCGCATTCCTGAGCCGCGGGCGATCAAGTAGATGAACGCGCCGAAGTAAGGGATTACGAGGAGAAGCAGGATCCACAGAACCTTGACGAAGCCTGATGTCTCATGGTCGCGGAAGAGATCACCAAAGATGTTGATCAGGATGATGATCCAGAAGACGAACAAGAAAATCCATGCGACTGTGATGAGAGCCTCACCGAGGCCGTAGGTTGCGATTGGCAACAAGGAAAAATCCTTTCAGTTGTTTTCAGTAACTCAGCCTAACGACTGTCGGAACGTCGCGTGGGCTACTTGGCTGCGATCTCGTAAATACCGAGAACGAAGACCGAGAGTGCTGCCAGCACAGCGAGTCCGGCGATCACACGATTCACCAAAGCCGGCCCACTGTTTCCTTCTGCCGACTGGTCTTGGGCAGCGAGGGCAGTTCTCACTGCGATCGCGAGAGTCGTCGTAACAGTTAGACCAATTGCGAGCGAGATCAGCGCGACATCGCCAAGCGCGGCCCAGTCAACGATCTTGGTCGCGATTGTCATGCCGCCACCGCCACGGGTTCAGGCCCTGGGGCAAATTCGACGACCGAATCTGGGTCGACCTTGGACTTCTGGTTGGCGCGCCAGAGGAAGAAGCAGGCGATTGCCCCGAGAACAGCGACGATCAGCGAGCCAACCGCAGGGTTGTCCTCACCGAACAGTTCAACCATTCCCTCTGCTGCCCCGCCTGCTGCAGCAGCAGCGGGAAGTGTCAGGGCCCAGCCGACCACGATTCTGCGAATCACAGACCAATCAACCTTGTTGCCTGGTCGAGCCTCACCGGAGCCGGTCACCGCGCCGGACACGACCTGCGTCGTAGAAAGCGGATAGCCGAAGTGCGACGAGGCGAGGATTACCGTCGCGGCAACAGACTCGGAGGAGAACCCCTGAGGCGCACGCACCTCAGTGACGTCGTTGCCAAGGGTCTTGATGATGCGCCAGCCACCGGTGTAGGTGCCCAGGGCGATCGCTGTGGCACAGGCGACGATGACCCACACTGGGACGTCAAAGCCACTTGCTGGAAGACGATCGGTCGAAATCATCGTCAGCACGATGATCCCCATCGTCTTCTGAGCGTCATTGGTGCCGTGGGCCAAAGCAACGGTTGAGGAGGACGCGATCTGCGCCCATTTGAAGCCTCGTTCAGCCCGATTTCGCTCTATTCCCTTGATGATTCGGTAGACAACAACTGTTGAGATCAGAGCTACGAGGCCAGCCAGAATCGGTGCGATCACGGCTGGGACGAGGATCTTCGATGCGATCCCGTCGAACTTCACAGCGCCAGTGCCGACGGCGACGATCGTCGCGCCGACCACACCGCCAATTAGCGCGTGCGACGAGGAGGAAGGAATCCCAAACCACCAAGTGGCGAGGTTCCACGCAATTGCCCCAGCAAGCCCAGCGAAGATGATGGAAGGAGTAATCGCAGTCGCGTCAACAATTCCCTTCGCGATAGTTGCCACAACAGTGAGTGAGATGAACGCTCCAGCGAAGTTGAGTAGCGCCGCAATAGTTACGGCCTGCTTTGGCTTGAGCGCGCCAGTGGCGATCGTCGTCGCCATCGAGTTGGCAGTGTCGTGGAAGCCGTTCGTGAAATCGAACGCCAGAGCGACAGCCACAACCAAGTAAAAGAGAATGTCCTCACTCATAACTCGGGTGAAGTTACCTGTCCCCCGAGATGCACTCATGAATGAGTTGTGAACTAGAGCGGCGGGAATGTGACTTCAGACACCGGCATTATTCAGCCAGATGCTCTCGACCACTCTGCTGCCAATTGCTGCCGACACTCTCGAAGGCGTTGGCACCACAGCTGCTGTCAGCGTCGTTGTAGTTGTGGCGATCGGCGCTGTTGCCGGGACAATCTCCGTCCTCGCAGGCGACAGAGGCATTCTTATTCCCGCAGTAGCGCTGGAGCTGATCGCAGGCGTCCTAGTCGGGCCGCAAGTCGCGGGGCTAGAGATAACGAAACCGCTCGCCTTCATGTCGTCGCTCGGAATTGGGCTGCTGTTCTTCTTCGCTGGCTATGAGATCGACTTCGCTCGACTAAAAGGCCAGCCGCTGAAGCTCGCAATGCTGGGCTGGCTGCTCTCACTCGCCATCGCGTACACAGTGGGCGGCCTGCTGGCTTGGGCCGGCGTCGTTGTCTCCCTGCTCTACACCGGCTCAGCCCTGTCGACTACTGCGATCGGCACCTTGATACCGATCCTCTCCGACTCAGGCGAGTTGAAGACCAAGCTTGGAACGAACCTGTTGGCTGCTGGCGCGATCGGCGAATTTGGGCCAATCCTTCTGCTCAGCATCCTGCTCACGACCGAAAGCAGGGCAAGACAGGCCATCACGCTGACAGCGTTTGTCGCGATAGCCGTCTTGGCCGCATTGCTCGCGGTGCGTTCACGCCACACGACTGTTCCGCTACTGGAGCGCTCAGTCGAGAAGAGCTCGCAGATCGCGGTGCGGTGGTTCTTCCTGCTCGTCACAGCGCTCGTGCTGATGGCCGCGTATATGGGCTTGGACCTTCTGCTCGGCGGGTTTGCTGCTGGAATCGTCGCCCGACAGATGATCGGCGAGCGAGAGGTCAAAGAGTTTGAGACCAAGCTAACCGCAGTTGCCTTTGGCGTCTTTGTGCCGTTCTTCTTTGTCGTCAGCGGAATGAAGCTTGATGTCGGCTCAATCTTTGGCAGCACCAGCGGGGCTCTCAAGGTGCCGCTCTTCTTCGTTCTCTTCTTCGTGGTTCGCGGGACCCCAGCTCTGCTGCTCTACCGCAAGGCACTAGACAAATCTGAACGCATTGCACTGGCCTTCTACTCCTCCACCCAGCTGCCGCTTGTGTTGGCGATCACGATGACTGCGGTGGCCGCCGGCCACATGCGCAAGACCACTGCGGCCGCACTTGTCGTTGGCGCTCTGCTGAGCACTCTCGTCTTCCCTGTGATTGGACTGCGCATCCGGGCGAGGGCAGCGAACAGGCCCGAAACAGCTGTCGCCTAGCCCGCGCCGAGGTACTGGTCGGCCAGTGAACCCGGGATGGAGTTCGACTTTGCCATCTGCGAAAGGACGGACACGCTTGTCGTCCTTGGAGTTCGCTTGAAGGTTGCCTTGTCATATGAGTAGAGGCCGAATTTCGGCGTGTAACCGGCAGCCCATTCGTAGTTGTCGGTCAGACACCACTCAAGCCAGCCGAGCACCGGCACGCCCGAAGGCTTCTCCCTTGCTGCCTTGGCAACCTGATCCACGTGGTTGACGAGAAACGATGGTCGCTTTGAATCACTGGCGTCGGCGAGTCCGTTTTCGGTGACGATCAGCGGCTTGCCGTAGCCGGCAGCTTCACGCAGTACATCACCGAGGCCGTCAGGGTCAATCTCAGCGCCGAAGTCAGAGCAGAGCGTCGGGCACAGCTCGCCCGTAGGGTTACCGGCCCAGCGATACCCGGTCTTGGGCAGAAAATCGAGAATTGGTATCGCCCCACTCAACGAAAATCCGATATTGACCACACGCCCGCGGAAGTAGTAGTTGACCCCGAAGAAGTCGGCCTTGCCCGCCTTCTTCGTGTCTGTCTCGCCAGGGTCGACTACCCCATTGCCGTTGTAGTCAAAGATTCCCTTGATGGCAGCGTCCGGGAACAAGCGGTTGAAAACCTGGTCTGCGTGGCGCGTAGCTGCAATGTCCCCGGGACTGGTTGGATCCGATGGCGTGAAGTGAATGAGGTTGTGGATCAGCCCAACCCAGGCGCTCTTGCCGTCCTTGTCGGCGTCAACGGT
>CALJKH010000142.1 GCA_937973575.1 uncultured Solirubrobacterales bacterium
CCTGCCGCAGGCAGTCAGCGACCCACAGGAGCTCGCTGAGGGCTCGTTCCAACCAGTTCTTGCAGATCCGTTCATCACCGACGACGAGAAGGTCACTCGCTTGATCCTCTGCTCAGGCAAGATCTACTACGACCTTGCGGGCTCGTCACTGCGTGAGACAGCTACGGAGACTGCAATTGGCCGGGTCGAGCTTCTCTACCCATTCCCACAGCAGTCAATTCTGGCACTCGTTGAGCGCTATCCGAACCTGCGCGAGGTCGTTTGGGTACAGGAAGAGCCGCGGAACATGGGCGCCCGCGCTCACATGTCCCCGCGCCTCCTTCACATCCTTCCGCAGGAGCTCTCCTTCGGCTACATCGGCCGCCCAGAGCGTGCCAGCCCAGGTGAGGGTTACCCAGTTGCCCACGCCGAGGAGCAAAACCGCATTGTGCGCACTGCACTGGATCAGTCCGTTCCAGTAACGATGTACCCAGCGAAGCTTCCCGGCGAGCGCTGATCGGACCCGACCCGGTGACCTGGGTCGCCCGCACCGTCCAGCTGCCGCCGCTTCCGCGCGGGGTTCATCTTGTGACGAGGAGATGAACTGATGATCAAGCTTTGGGTACTTCGCCACGGCGATGCAGAAGACCCGACCCCGGGGGGAAGCGACTTTGACCGCAACCTGACCGAGACCGGTCGGGCAGAGGCAACAGCAGCCGGCCGCGCGCTGGTCGCCACAGGAGTCAAGCCTGATCTTGTCCTCTCCAGCCCGCGCGTTAGGGCACGCCAGACTGCCGAGTTGGCAACCGCCGAGCTAGGCGTTGGCTTTGAGATCCACGAGCCTCTGAGCGGCGGCTTTGGCGCCCAAGATGCCCTCAAGATCATGGAAGGGCGCGATGGGCAGACGATTCTTCTAGTTGGCCATATGCCCGACCTTGCAATCGTGGTTCGGGACCTAACCTTCTGCCCAATCCCGATGCGGACCGGTGGCCTTGCCCATGTCCGTGGCTCAGGAGCTGACTGGGAGCTGGCAGCGCTCCTTCGCCCGCGGGAAACAAGCGGCTTCTAGAGAGCAATGAAGCGCCACGCTCCCTCAAGCGTGGCGCCCCCTCCATTTGGTGTTGCTCTAAGCAGCCATTGCGACTGATCGGCTGATGACTGCTTCAAAACGGCCATCGTTAGCCCGTGATGCTGGTGCCACGGTGCCGGCAACTGCCGCGCCGGTGCGGTCAGCGATCTTGGCGAGGAGTGTTGCGAGCCGGTCACGGCGACGAGTTCCCTCGGCGCTGCAGTCCGACTCCCAGCCGTTGCTCTCGCCCGGGATCAGTACGGTGACTTGATCCGGGTGAAGGGCAGCGGCTTCCTCGATGAGGACGCTGTCCGTCATATCCGTTGTTTCGTCTGCGATGAGGAGAATGTTTTTCATGCCCTTACCTTCCTTGACGTTTCTTAATCTCTGATCAACATCCACACAATCGGAACTAAAAAGTTTCGGTGTAATGATCTTTCTGCACAATTTCTTCGGAAAACTTCGGTAAAGCAAAAGACCTAACGAGAGGAACCAAACATGCTTGAAGCAGGAAAGAAAGCCCCGGACTTCACACTCCCTGACCAGAACGGCGACGGCGTAAAGCTTTCGTCACTTAAGGGTTCGCCAGTAGTTCTCTACTTCTACCCAAAGGCTGATACCCCAGGTTGCACAACCCAGGCCTGTGGTATTCGTGACAACGAAAAGGCCTACGCCAAGGCAGGCGCAAAGGTGCTCGGCGTTTCGCCTGACGCTCCAGCCAAGATCCTGAAGTTCGACCAGAAGCATGGCCTCGGCTTCACTCTGCTCGGCGACGAGGACCACAAGGTTTGTGAGAAGTACGGAGTGTGGGTTGAGAAGTCGATGTACGGAAAGCAGTACATGGGTGTCCAACGTGCGACATTCATCATCGACTCAACCGGCAAAATCGCCCATGTGATTCCCAAGGTTTCACCCAAGACACATGACGACGAGGTGCTCGCGGCCCTCAAGGAAGTTTCCTAAGGGCTACTTCTGGCTGGGGGCTACCGCACGGCTTGCCCCCAGCCTGTCAGGCTTACAGCGATGCCAACTCCTAGACCGCCCCAGCCCCGCCAGATTCGGCCTGTCCAGACTTGGCATTTTGCCCGTCGTACTCCCGGATTCCTGACCGATCTGCACGCGGAGCTAGGCGATGTCTTCGGCCTCCACTTCCAGAAGTACCCGTGGACTGTTTTCACTCATCCGGATGCGATCAAGGAGATCTTCACTGCCCCAGCAAGCGCACTTCGCGCAGGTGAGGGCAACGAGATCCTCGGGCCCCCGCTTGGCCAGCATTCACTCCTCCTCCTTGACGGCGATGAGCACATGCGCCAACGCAGGATGCTGCTTCCGTCATTTCATGGAGAGAAGCTTGCGGCGCAGAAGGCTGCAATGGAGCGTGTTTCGGAGACTGTCGTCGAAAAGTTCCCTGTAGGTCAGCCGTTCTCGCTGCGCCCGCAGATGCAGGAGATCGCACTTGAGGTGATCATGGAGGTAGTGCTTGGCCTCGACTCAACTGGCCCTCAGCATGACTTCCTCAGCAAGTCAACGGGCGACATTCTTGAGTGGATTGGTACCCCATCGCGACTCGTTGCGACTGGGATGCTCGGCCCCAAGCACCCGATCGTCAAGCGCATGTTTAGGCCAATGCTTGCCCCGCTTGACGCAGGCATCTACGAGTTGATCGCAGAGCGCCGCCAGGCGACCGATCTGGAAGAGCGCTCAGACATC
>CALJKH010000143.1 GCA_937973575.1 uncultured Solirubrobacterales bacterium
CGGTGTTAGGCATCTCCCAGATCCACATTCCATTTCCGTCAAACGCAGTGCCTGATGGAGTCGGAGGCATCGGGCTGGCTGCCGTCGATGAGCCGGGGTGGAGGAAGCCGAACGGCCGAGACCAAGCAGTTCCTGCTGCTTTCAAGCGCATTGACCCAGCAAGGGCGTTGAGCGGGACTTTCACGATTAGGCGATTTCCCCGCAGGCGGCGCGCTGCAACGTTCCCGGCTCCACGAAAGCGAACAATTGGACTCTTTGGGATTGAGTCCGCAGTGACCATGAGCCATCCGCCGGCCGGGGGCGACAGCGTCGACGGGCAGACGCTTACTGGCCAGCAGCGAACCAATTTTACAGTCGGACGCGGCAAAGCCGAGCTAGCTACTGGAGCGGACGCGAGGGAAGTAATCGCAGCGATGGCCGCGAAAAGGAGCGAGTTGGATCGGCGCATATGTCTCTCTTTCGAGGTTAGGGCAGCTTGGCCCTGCCAAGCGCAGATCCTTCAGTCGTGCAAGAAGTCGCTCTAGTCGCTAGCGTGAAAAGCATGGAAGCGAGCTCAACAACCCCAGAGGACGACACAAAGTGCGGCCCATGCTCCGGCACAGGCGCAGTTCTTAGCGGCGCCGGGGGAGAGCAACACAAGGTTGTGTGCCCTTGGTGTGAGGGCAAAGGCGAGCGTCTTCCCGAGCACGATTCCCAAGAGGCTGGCGAGCGTCTCAGGGAAGTACCTCCTCCAGGGGAGTAGTTCTCAGCACTGGGACCTAAGTCTCGTGTGCGCCCATCATTGATTGCGTTAGGCATCTTTCTTGCGGTAGGGAGCGTCTACGACCTTAGGCAACGGAGAGTCCCAAATTGGCTTTCTCTTTCATGCTTGCTCGCTTGGCTCGGCTTCAAGGTCGCCGGCCTTGGCCCGGAGCTTGGTCTCACACTTCTGTGGGAGGGATTGATCGCTCTTCCTCTTCTGGCTATCTCGCTTTTCCGACCCACGGGGTTCGGGATGGGAGATGTGAAGGCGGTTGCCTTGGTCACTTTGTTTCTGGGTGAAAGAGTCTTGGTCGTGGTTGTCGTGGCCTGTTTTCTGTCTCTACTTGCTGCGTTAGTGCGCCGAGTCTGGGTGGTGGAAGGCCTTCCTTTCGTTCCATTCCTGACTGCAGGAGCGATGGCGACCCTCTCTTCGTAATCAGCTACGCGTAGAGTCCTTGTCATGTCACTACGACTGATCACAGCTGGAGAGAGCCACGGACCAGGACTCACGTGCATTGTTGAGGGTGTTCCGGCTGGGCTCGAGCTCGACCGAGAGGCAATCGATCGCGACCTTGCTCGTCGACAACTCGGTCACGGCCGCGGTGGCCGCATGAAGATCGAGACTGACAAGGCTGATGTCACAGCAGGGGTTCGGCACGGAAAGACTTTGGGCGGCCCGATCTGTCTCGATGTGATCAACGCTGATTTCCAGAACTGGTTTGACCGAATGAACCCTTGGCCTGTTGAGGCTGAGATCGACGAGGTTCATCTCCCACGCCCGGGTCACGCTGACCTTCCAGGAGCCTGGAAGTACGGCTTCACAGATGTTCGGAATGTTCTTGAACGCGCAAGTGCCCGCGAAACTGCTGCACGCGTCGCCGGTGGTGCCGTAGCAAAGGCTGTGCTCGCAGCTGTTGGCGTCGAGGTTCGGTCCCATGTAGTCCAGATCGGCTCAGTGCTCGCACCCGAGCGCAACGACTTGACTCTTGCTGACTTCGACCACGTAGACGAATCACCCGTGCGCTGTCTCGACGCTGATGCCTCAGCCGCCATGGTTGAAGAGATCAATGTCTTGAGGAAGCGGAATGAGTCAATTGGCGGCACCTTTGAGGTGCGCGTCTTCGGCTTGATCCCAGGGCTTGGCTCGCATGTCTCATGGGAGGACAGGCTCGACGGCCGCCTCGCACAAGCAGTCATGTCAATTCAGGCGATCAAGGGTGTTGGGATCGGCGAGGGCTTCGACCTTGCTGGGAAGCCCGGCAGCGAGGCTCATGACGAGATCTTCTACTCCGAGGCGCGTGGCTGGTTCCGTGAGACGAACCGGGCCGGTGGCCTTGAGGGTGGCATGACCAATGGCGAGGACCTTGTGGTCCGTGCTGCCATGAAGCCGCTCCCAACACTTACAAAGCCGCTCCAGTCCGTAGATATCTCAACGCTTGAACCGTCTGAGGCTCTTCGTGAGAGGACTGACTCCTGCACTGTTCCAGCTGCTGGCGTTGTCGCCGAGTCAATGGTGGCTTTCGCTCTTGCCAATTCCTACACCGAGAAGTTCGGCGGGGATCAGATCGATGACCTCCGCGCATCGGTGGATGCCTACGCGGAGCGGATCGGGTGGCGGCGGGACCGCTAAGCGGACTGGCTGGCAAGGCACTTGTCCTTGTCGGCTTCATGGGTTCGGGTAAAAGCACCGCAGCGCGGACGCTCGCTCCCGACGCACTCGATTCGGATGTTCTGGTCGAGGCGGATGCTGGTGCGCCTGTAGACAAGATCTTCGAGCGGGACGGCGAGGCAGCCTTCCGCGCTCTGGAGGAGCGAATTGCTCTTGACGCTCTTGAACGCGCTGGCAGGGGAGAGGGCGGTGGTGTTCTTTCGCTCGGCGGCGGCGCGCTCCAGTCCGCCCGTTTGCGTGAGGCTCTCGAGGCTCACACGGTGGTTCTGTTGGATTCTGATGTGGAGACTGTTTGGCGCCGTGTGCATCGGTCTCGACGGCCCTTAGCGCAGGATCGTCACGCGTTCGATCAGCTTCATCGAAGTCGAGAGGCTCTTTACCTCGATGCCGCTGACGCGATTGTTCCTGCCATCAGGAGGGATTCGCTCCAGAACGCGCTTCCTGCCATTAGGTCCTTAGCTTCCTTGCCCAAGGGTACGAAGATGCTCTGGGCTGAGTCCGACTCGGGTAGCTATCCAGTGTGGATTGGCCATGACCTTGCTGGGCGGTTCCCGTTCCCAGGTGGAAAGCGGCTAGCGGTTATCAGCGACACCAATGTGTCCGCTCTCTTCGGCGAGGCGGTTCCGACTCCCATGGTCAGGCTTGTGATGGCTGCTGGCGAGGAACATAAGACGCTCGAGACCTGTGAGCGGCTTTGGGGAGAACTCGCCGCGGCCGGCCTGAGTCGCGACGACGCTGTTGTAGCCCTTGGTGGCGGTGTCGTGGGAGATGTCGCCGGCTTCGTAGCGGCCACCTACCAGCGAGGCGTCCCTGTAATTCAGATGCCCACAACACTTGTGGCGCAGGTGGATTCTGCCTACGGCGGTAAGACGGGTGTTGATCTCCCATCCGCCAAGAATTATGTCGGTGCCTACCACCAGCCTCGGGCCGTGATGGTAGATGTAGCCACTCTCACAACCCTTCCAAAGGAAGAGTTCTCGGCCGGTATGGCTGAGGTAATCAAGACAGGATTGATTGCCGGTGGGTCTCTCTGGGACAAGGTTGCCGCTGGCGCAGACATTGATGCAAACACAGTTCTCCAGTGCGCTCGAACCAAATTGGCTGTTGTGAGTGAAGATGAGCGAGACGGAGGGCGGCGGCAGGTCCTCAATCTCGGTCACACGATCGGGCACGCAATCGAGACAGTCACTAACTACAAGCAGTTCCGCCATGGGGAAGCTGTCGCTATCGGTCTCATGGCCGCGCTTCGGCTGTCCCAACAGGAGGATTTGCGCCAGCAGGTTGGTGGGCTCCTCGCTGAGGCGGGACTTCCGCTCGTGGCCTCTGGGGTCGACGCTTCAGCCGTGTTGAGTGCAGTTGACTCTGACAAGAAGCGGCGAGGCGACGGTTCAGTGCCGTTCGTTCTCTGTGAGTCCCCAGGTAGCGTGAGTCACGGCAATGTGATGGAAGCAGCCGAAGTGCAATCTGCAATTGAGGAGGTCTGTTCATGAGCGCTCACAATCGGATCGAAGTAATGCACGGGGTGAACTTAGATCAGCTTGGTCGGCGCCCCAGCGAGCACTACGGGGATCTGACGTTGGATCAGCTTGAGCAGCAGATCGAGAGCTGGGCAACTGGGCTTGGCCTGAGCGTCCGGTTCTTCCGCACCAATCATGAGGGTACCTTCGTTGAGCACCTCCACGGGCTCGTCGATACCGCGGACGGCGTGATCCTTAACCCCGGGGCATGGACTCACTACTCGTGGGCGATTCGCGACGCAGCGGAGTCAGCCGGCGTCCCGATCGCTGAGGTTCACCTTTCCAACCTTGACGAGCGTGAGGATTGGCGGCAGCTAAGCGTCCTAGATGGCTTAACGGCATTCCGTGTGGCAGGGAAGGGCCCGGCTGGCTATGAGGATGCTCTTGCGTTCCTCGCCGAGGCGCTTTCGTGAATTACCACTCTCGGGCAGCTGCACTTGTCAGCCGAATCGCCGAGGTTGAGTGCGACGCGGCAATCGTCACCTCGCTACACGACCTTCGCTGGTTAACAGGCTTCACCGGTTCCAATGGCGTTGCCGTTGTGCGGGCGGAACAAGTCACCTTCATCACCGACTTTCGTTACACGGAGCAAGCTGAACAGGAGGTTCCAGCTGACTTCGAGACGGTGATTGCTGACGGTCCACTCAAAGCTGAGGTATCCAAGGTGATCGCAGCAGGGGGAACAGGGGCAAGGATCGCTGTCGATCCCTCGCAGGTATCTGCGTTGGAGCGTGACGAGATCAGTGAGGCTTTAGATGGAGCCGAACTTGTTTCGGTAAAGGACCTCGTCACGCCGCTCCGCGCGGTCAAGGATGATCAAGAGCTAGAAGCTATTGCTGGTGCAGCAAAGCTCGCCGATCAAGCTTTCTTGGCAGCTGTTGAAAACGGGCTCGTCGGGCGGACGGAGGCTTCGGTTGCTTGGGACCTAGAGGTTGCCGCCAGAGAATTAGGAGCGGAGCGCATGTCATTTGAGTCGATCATCGCCTCGGGTGCACACGGGGCGCTTCCTCACGCTCAGCCTCGAGATGTGGTCATCGAGGAGGGACAGCTAGTCGTTATTGACTGGGGCGTTGTCCTCGATGGCTACTGCTCCGACTGCACACGCACCGTTGCGACTGGCGAGTTGGGCGAGGAAGAGATCAGAGTCCACGAGCTTGTCGACGCTGCCCGCCTTGCCGGCTTGGCGGCTGTCAGGCCCGGCCTAACTGGGCGTGAGGTCGACGCGGTTTCACGTGGAGTCATTGATGAGGCTGGCTTTGGTGAGCGATTCGGACACGGGCTGGGGCATGGAGTTGGGCTCGAGATCCACGAGGCCCCAAGCGTTGGGAAGACCGGTGAGATGGTCCTGCGGGAGAACATGGTGATCACGATTGAGCCGGGGATTTATCTGCCTGGCAAGTTCGGAGTTCGCATCGAAGATCTCGTCGTTGTAAAGGCCGACGGCTGCGAAATCCTGACCGGCCTGCAACGCGGGCTCCTGACAGTCGGCTGACCCGGCTAACCTTCGGTCCAATGATTTCCACAAACCAGTTCAAGAATGGCAACCACATTGAAGTCGACGGCGTCGTCTTCAAGATCATGGAGTTCCAGCATGTGAAGCCCGGTAAGGGTGCTGCGTTCGTCCGGACGAAGCTGAAGCGCTCAAGCGACGGCAATGTGATCGACAAGACTTTCCGAGCTGGGGAGAAGTTCCGCTCAGTCCGGACTGAAGTGCGGAAGATGCAATACCTCTACAAGGACGGCACTGACGCTCACTTCATGGACAGTGAGACCTTCGAGCAGATGACCATCGCCGAATCGGTTATTGAGGAGCGTCTCAATTGGATGATGGAAAACGACGAGGTCGAAGTTCTTTCAATCGACGAGGTTCCGTCAGACATCCAGCTCCCAAGCGCAGTTGACTTGGCCGTAGCTCAGACAGAGCCTGGTGTTAAGGGCGACACTGCATCCGGTGGTGGCAGCAAGCCAGCACTGCTAGAGACTGGGGCCAAGGTGATGGTTCCACTCTTCATCGACACGGGAGAAAAGATCCGAGTCGATACACGCAGCGGCGAGTACGTCTCGCGTGCGTAGGCGCGACCAGCGTCGCGCTGCTGTATTCGCCGTCTATCAGCACGGGGTAACCGGCAACTCGGTTGAGGATTTGCTCGGTGATGATGCGACTCCGTGGGCGCTTTCCCTCGCCAACGCAACGGTTGAGAACATCTCGACCATCGACGCGATGATCGACAAGCATGCCTCTGGTTGGGATGTCGATCGGATCGCTCCGCTCGACAAGGCCATTCTTCGGGTCGCGGTCCTTGAGATAACGCATCCTGCCGCGAGTGGATACGGCACTCCAATCCCCCCAGAGGGAGCCATTGACGAGGCAGTTCAAACTGCAAAAGAGTTCTGTGGCACCGACGCTCCAGGGTTTGTCAACGGCATACTTGGCGCAGTTCTTGATGAGAGGAGAGAGGTATGAGCGAGGATCTGGACCGATTGGCGCGACAAATAGAGGACGAAGCTCAGAAGCTTGCGTCTGGGTCCCTTGACCAAGAGGCAACTGCCAGCGTTGCAACTGAGCTAGCGCGGCTCGCTGGTGAGGCAGCCTCAATCGTTGATGGGTTCGCAAGAGCTTCAAAGCCGATCCCTGCAGCTCCGGGTCAAGGCCGTTTAGAGGTTGAATCAGCATCTTCTGATTCCGTCTGACGCTCGCGAAGCTCGTACACTAAAAGCCATGAGCTACTTCCAGACACAATCAGCACCTTCGGCAGTTCAACCAGTAAGCGCAGAGGTCGAAAGGGTTTTCCTCCGTACCGTCTTCGCATGGATGGTTCTCGGCGTCGGAACCACTGCGGGTATCGCAGCATGGTTCGGAAGCAACAAGCAGGTAATGGATTCCCTCCAGGCTCACCCCGGGTGGCTACTGGTGGCGATCTTCGCTCAGATTGGCTTGGTGTTTGGGCTTTCGTTTGGAATCAACAAGATCAGCTCAGGCCTCGCGTCTCTGCTTTTCCTTCTCTATGCAGCAGTGACAGGTGTTGTCTTCTCAGTAATTCTGGGCGCCTACAGCACTAGCTCTGTCGCGTTTGCCTTTGCCGGGGCTGCAGGCGTTTTTGGTGGAATGGCCGCTTACGGGTATTTCACGAAGAGCGACCTTACGAAGTTCGGTCCGATTCTCTTTGGCGCGCTGATCGGATTCTTAGTGGCGTCCGTCGTGTTCATCTTCACCGGCGGTGAGACGTTCAACCTGATTCTCGGCTACGCAGGAGTGATCATTTTCGCAGGGCTGACCGCATGGGACATGCAGCGGATCAAGAGCTTTGCTTCCGGGGCTACGGACGAGGAGAGCGGAAAGAAGCTCGCCATCTTTGGTGCGCTGTCTCTCTATCTGAACTTCATCAACATCTTCCTTAGCCTGCTTCGTATCTTCGGCAGGTCTTAATGCTTGAGCAGGGTGCGAGTGCACCCGGGGCATATCCGGATGATCTGCGAGGCATTGCAGACGCCTACCTAGAAGAGCTGTCGTTTCCCGGTGCCGAAGCCGTGCCGGGCTTGGTTGAGGCGATGCGCTATTCGCTTCTCGCTGGCGGTAAGCGAATTCGGCCCGTACTAGCAATGGCAACCGCGGAGGCGCTTGGCGGCGAGGCAAGTGATGTCCTTCCCTTTAGTGCCTCAGTGGAGATGATCCACACCTACTCGTTGATTCACGATGACCTGCCGGCAATGGATGACGACGACTTCCGCCGCGGGATGCCGACCCTGCACAAGGAGCGGAATGAGGCGGTCGCGATATTGGCTGGTGACTGCCTATATGCAGAAGCCTTTGCCCATTTGCTCACTCATCAGTCCGGCTCGCCGGAGGCTGTTAGCGCTGCTGCTGCAGAACTGGCCCGTGCCACAGGCGTTGACGGCATGGTCGGTGGGCAGTTCATTGATGTGGAGGAGATAGTCGGGCCTGGGATTGCCGGGCTTGAGCTGCTGCATGGGTTAAAGACGGGCAGGCTGATCCGCGCGAGCGCAGATTGCGTAAATCTATTAATGGGCATTCAAGGCGAAAAGGCGAATGCCATTAGGGGCTTCTCGAGCGAACTTGGTGTTCTGTTCCAGATTGTCGACGACATTCTCGACGTCACTGGCTCCGATTCCGATCTGGGTAAGCCCGCCGGCTCCGATGAGCGTCAGGGTAAGAGGACCTTCGTGACCGAGGTAGGTTTGGATGGGGCTAGACAGCTGGCAGCGGAGCGCCATTCTTCAGCGCTTTCCTGTCTTGCATCAATGGGTGACGAGGCGACACGACTTCGCGCCATCGCGGATCATGTGTGGACGCGATCGTCATGACTTCACAAGCGAGACTCCTCAACGACATCAACGGGCCTAGAGACCTTCACGGCCTCGATGATGTCCAGCTTCAGCAGGTTGCCCAAGAGGTACGCGAGCACATCATTGACACCGTTGGAGAGATTGGCGGTCACTTCGGAGCAAACCTCGGGACATGCGAGATCGCGGTTGCAATTCACTCACTGCTTGACAGTCCGAAGGACAAAGTCCTTTGGGATGTGGGCCATCAGGCCTATCCGCACAAGATTCTTACTGGCCGGCGCGACCAGCTTTCAACTATTCGCTCCTACGGCGGTTTGACGCCGTTCTGCTCGATCGACGAGTCAGAGCACGACATCATGGGAGCTGGGCACGCGTCAACCTCCATCGGTTATGGCGTGGGTCTTAAGGAAGGGATGAAGCGCGCTGCCGCTGAGGGACTCCCGGTCGTTGACGGCAAGGTCGTGGCCGTCATCGGGGACGGAGCTATGACGGGCGGCGTTGCCTTTGAGGCAATTCATCAGGCTGGCGGGCTAGGAACTCCACTCGTTGTCGTGCTCAATGACAACGGGATGTCGATCGCTCCAAATGTTGGTGCGATGTCGCGTTACTTCAATCGTGTTCGTCTCAACCCCAAGTGGTGGCACGCCCGCGAAGGTGTTGAAGGTGGCCTGACAAAGCTTCCAGCTGGAATCGGTGCTCGGTTCGAACGTCTCGGGCCACACCTCAAGGAGTCCCTCAAAGCGTTTTGGGCGCCAGGGCTCTGGTGGGAAGAGCTTGACTGGGCCTACGTAGGGGTTGTAGACGGTCACGACGTTGCTGCGCTTAGGAAGGCGCTGGCTGACGCTCTGGCCGCGGATCGCCCTGTTGTCGTCCACTGCGCGACTGTGAAGGGCAAGGGATTTGCTCCAGCTGAGGAGGGCGGTCTTGAAGGCATGGAGCAGTGGCACGCAGCCAAGCCCAACTCAATTGTCGACAGGGCCCCAGCTCCGAAGGTCAGCTCGGGCGGTGGGGCTCCAGCAGCCCCGTCTTGGACTGAAGTGTTCGGGAATGCCATGGTCGCTGAGGCCCAGCGCGATCCCCGCGTCGTCGGCATCACGGCCGCCATGAACTCCGGTACCGGGCTCAACATCCTTCAGGAGAAGATGCCGGAGCGGTACTTCGATGTTGGTATCGCGGAGCAGCAAGCTCTTCTCTTTGCCGCAGGGTTGGCCCTCGAAGGGATCAAACCTGTTGCAGCGATCTACTCAACGTTCCTGCAGAGAGCCTTTGATCAGATCGTCCACGACCTCTGCCTTCAGAAGCTCCCAGTCATCATCGCCATGGACAGGGCGGGCCTCGTTGGAGACGACGGACCGACGCACCACGGCGTGTTCGACATTCCCTATCTGCGTTGCCTACCGAATATGACCCTTATGGCCCCTCGTGATGAAGCGATGCTCGTGCGGATGATGCGGACTGCGGTGCTCCATGAGGATGGGCCAATCGCTCTCCGCTATCCGCGAGGCAACGCTGTCGGTGTTCCGATTCCGTCCGATCCACTTCCGATTGAGGTCGGTACCGGCGAGATTCTTCATGAGGGCAGCCGGGTTGCTCTAGTCGGCTACGGCTCAGGAGTCCAGAAGAGTCTCGATGCCGCAGACCTTCTGCGCGAATCGGGTATCGACCCAACCGTGGTTGACGCACGTTTCGCCAAGCCAATTGACGCAGGCCTGATGGCCCAGATCGCGGCCGAGCATGACTTGATCGTGACTGTCGAAGAGGGTGCGCTTCCGGGTGGATTCGGGTCGGCAGTCTGGGAATGTCTGAATGAGGCCGGTGTTGACAGCCGCATCCTCCGCGTTGGTATTCCAGATCGGTTCATCACACACGGTGCTCCGAATCTTCTTCATGAGGAAATCGGCTACACAGCTGAGCGAATTGCCGAGCGGGTTACCGCAGCAGTTGCCGATTCCAGCGGCTCGCTCGCAGGTCTCTAGACCCCAGAAAGAGGAAGAGCCCTTTTGACGGGGCCCTTCCGGGGAGGAGAGATACAATTTTTTGCTGCTCTGTATCTGTCTCGCTGCGTGCCTCGCGGCGGTGCAACTCGACTGAGGAGATTGTGACGGCTTGTCACCCCTAAGAGTGTGAGTGTGAACACACACTCACACATAGTGCACATTGGCTCAGCTTCATTAGGCGCTCGAACAGCTTGCTGTAACAATGATTCCCATGTGTTTGCGAGAAAGCTCATGACTCCCGATCAGCAGGTGGAGCGTGTCCGTCTTGATGTACTTCTGGCGGAGCGGGGGTTGTTTGAAACAAGAAGCAAGGCCGCAGCAGCGGTGATTGCGGGTGAAGTGTTCGTGGGCGCAGGAAGGGATCGCGTTTCGAAGCCAGGGCAGATGCTTGCCTCGGATTCAGTCCTTGAGATAGCCGACACGCGCCGTTTTGTTTCTCGCGGAGGAACGAAGCTTGAGAATGCTCTGACGACGCTAGGCCTAGAGGTTGAAGGTGTCCGCGCTATTGATGTCGGCGCTTCGACAGGTGGGTTTACGGACTGCCTCCTTCAGAGAGGTGCTTCGGACGTCATCGCCGTCGATGTTGCTTACGGGGAGCTCGCGTGGTCGTTGCGACAGGATCCGAGAGTCTTCGTGATTGAGCGTAAGAACGCAAGGGAGATGGAACTTGCCGATCTACCGTGGCAACCAAGTTTCGCTGTCTGTGATGTCTCGTTCATTGCGGTCGCAAAGGTCATGCCTGCGATCGCGCGTGTTCTGCCAGATGGCGGAGAGGGCGTGCTGCTCGTTAAGCCGCAGTTCGAGGTTGGGAAAGACGCAGTTGGTCGAGGCGGTGTCGTGAGGGATCCGGCTGTTCGCAGATCTGCGCTAATTTCGGCGGCTCAAGCAGCACAAGAAAACGGCCTCGGGCTGGTGGGCTTTGCCTCATCAGAGCTTCCCGGCCCTAAAGGAAACCAAGAGACTTTCGTACATGTCCGCAAGGGGCTTTCGACTAGCGAGAGCGACCTTCACGCGATGGCTGAAAGGGCAGAGCCATGATCAAAACTTGCGCGCTCGTCACTCATCACGACCCTGAGGTCGCGGGCGAGGCTGCCCGGACGGTCGTCAGGCTTGCTGCCGAAATGGGCATTCAGGTTGTCGCGGGGCAGGATGAGATCGAACGTCATCAGCTTGGCTCGGTGGGTGTCCTTGAGATTGGCTCAGCAGCCGAAGTCGATCTCTGGATGTGTCTTGGCGGCGACGGAACGATCCTTCGTGGGCTGCGATCAGCAGCTCCGGCGCCAGTCCCTGTCTACGGGATTAACTTTGGTGAGGTTGGTTTCCTGGCCGCGCGCGATCCGGAGGAGGGTTTTGAGGCTGCTGTCGGAGAGGCTCTCCGCGGTGAATTCGATGTGATCGAGCTGCCGGCTCTTCGCTTTGGCGGGGGCGATTCAATCCCAGCCTTTAATGATGTTTCGCTCCAGCGCAGGCCAGGTCTTCGAGTTGCTGACATCGCCTATTTGGTCGGCGGCCAGGAGGTAGGCCGTGTCCGTTGCGACGGAGTCGTGCTAGCCACGCCGGCTGGCTCTACGGGTTACAACCTTGCCAATGGCGGGCCAGTTGTGGCCTGGGGTGTGTCTGGCTACGCGGTCTCCTTCATCGCGCCGCATTCTCTGACAGCGAGGGCGCTTCTTGTTGCGCCAGACGATCAAGTTGAGCTGGTGAACCGATCCAGTGCTGAGCCGGTCGACCTCGCTGTAGACGGGCGCCCATATGGGGAACTTGCCGCTGGAGATTCGATCAAGGTTTCCTACCAGCCAGCAGCGGGACTGCTTGCTCAAAACCCAGGCTCAAGTTTCTATCACCGTTTGCGCCAAAAGTTCGGACGACTCGCATCCTGATTGGCACAGAAGCGGGCTTCGTCCTGTTTCGGTGCTAAACCGGTTGTGTGCTTCACGAACTTCGTATTCAGAATCTTCTTCTTATTGAGGATGCCTCGCTTGAGCTGAGCGAGGGTCTCAACGTCCTCACTGGCGAAACTGGCGCCGGTAAGACGCTGCTCGCGACTGCCTTAGGTCTCCTCCTAGGCGAACGGTCGCGAAGTGGTTTAGTCCGCGCAGGCGCTGAGGAGGCCTGGGTTGAAGGAGTCTTCTCCAGCGTGGGCCAACTTCCAGAGGGGCTTTCCGACCTGATCGGCGACAGTCCGGATGAGATTGTTCTTGCCCGTCGAGTTTGGCCCGATGGTCGTAGCAGGGCGCTGATAAACGGTCGCACGTCCACAGTTGGGGATCTGCGAGATCTTGGGGCAACCCTCCTCTCATTCCATGGGCAGCATGAACACCGGAAGCTCGCCCTCTCCACTTTCCAGATGGACGCGGTTGATTCTGCTGTCGGGTCTAAACAGTTGGAGCTGCGCGAACGCGCCGCTCAGATCCACTTAGAAGCCCGCAAGGCCGACGAGCATCTAGCTGCGCTTTCAGGTTCCGATGGAGCAGGTCAGCGGGAGGTGGATCTCCTCAGGTTCGAGCTCGACGAAATTGAGGCCGTTCAGGACGATCTGCTGGCCCTAGATGACCTCCGGGCTGAAAGGGCTCGACTGCGGAGCGTTGATGCCATTAGGGCCGCTCTAAACGGCCTTGCAAGCCTCGCCGGTGATCTTGACGGTGGCCCGTCGCCTGTTGATGCGGTTGCATCATCGCTACGCGCCTTTGATTCGATCTCCGGCGTTGACTCGGAGATTGACGAGCTTGCCTCTCGCGCCAGCTCTCTATCCATTGAACTAGGCGAACTATGCAGAGAGGCTAGATCCCTATCTGAGGGACTCGATGGCTCCCCAGAGCGCCTTGAATTTCTCGAAGAGCAGATCGCGACGATCGACAGGCTGTTGATCAAGCACGGAGGATCGGTTGAGGCCGTTCAAGCACATGCCGAGGGAGCGAGGACAAGGCTCGCTGAGATGGAGGACCTTGACGGCGCTATAGCGAGAGCGAGCGCCGAGCTAGAGCGGCTTCGGTCCGCACAGGCCGCCACATGCAAAAAGCTGCGGGCTGGTCGCTTGGAAGCGGCTCGTCGCCTTGCTCCAGCCGTGGAGGCCCAGCTGGCAGATCTAGCGCTTGAAGGTGCGATTTTCGAAATAGGCGTTGAACCTCTTGACGGTGCTGGACCGACCGGGGCGGACCGGGTCGAGTTTCGGGTCTCAGCCAACCCCGGCATTGCTCCAGGCCCGATAAGTGATGTCGCTTCCGGTGGCGAGATGAGTCGCATCCTCCTTGCGCTCCTGGCTGTATCTGTCGAGCAGGGCGGCGATCAGAAGGGCAATCTCTTGGTCTTTGATGAGATCGATGCTGGAATTGGTGGTGTGACCGCAAAGGCAGTCGGTAGCCGACTGCGTTCGCTCTCTTCAGGTAGGCAGATCCTCTGCATTACCCACCTGCCGCAGGTGGCGGCTTCAGGCCAGCGACACTTCCGGCTCACAAAGCACGTGGGGCGCGATGAGGTATCCACAGTTGTTGAGGCGCTGTCTGGCGAGCTGCTTGAAGCGGAAATGGTTCGGATGCTCGGCGGTGTTGAGGGCGACGAAGCAGTCGTGGCACACGCTCGTGAGCTTCTAGCCGAAGCCTGAGTACCAATCGCCGCGTTCGTCGCTAGGCTGCCAAAGCGTGAGCACTGCGGGCGAGACGAGATTCATCTTCATCACTGGAGGTGTCGTCTCATCCCTTGGTAAGGGAATCGCAGCTGCCTCAATTGGGCGTCTT
>CALJKH010000144.1 GCA_937973575.1 uncultured Solirubrobacterales bacterium
GGAAAGGTTGGAGATATTGGAGATGTCGATGCTCATTTTGAGTGCTCCGTTGTCGGGGGCGGATTTCGCTCAGGATGCTATCGGGGAAACGGATGTCGGGTGTCTGTCGTAGTGGTGGCGTCGTCCGGGTTGCGGTGGTACCTTGCCTGAATCAAGAGTGACGCAGGTCACTCCGGGAGACAAAAGGAGAGACGTACTTATGAGTGGCATCTTCAGCCTCAACCGACTGGCGGTCCTAGTGGTTGCCTCATCGGCGCTGGCGAGCGCAGCAATGGCATCAGCTGGAACCACAGCGATCGGTTCACTGCCAACTTCATCAAAGGCTGTGGTTTCAGCCAAGGGAATTAGCGTGAAGGTAACTCCTTCCAACGGGTCCGCAACAGTCACCGCGACAATCAGGGACGCGGGCCTCAACGTTGAGGCTGTTACCCCCACAACAACTTCAGGCGGAACCGTCTCTCTGAAGCTCACTCCGGGTGGCCTTGCTATCGCCAAGACCTGCGGCTCGCACTCAATCACCGTCACTGCGACGGTCGGCGGAGTGAAGGTCACCAAGACAGGGACTCTCTCCAAGTCGTCCTCATGCACAAAGCTCACAAGCGTTCCAGCGGCTGTGACTGCAGCCGGATACAAATGCGAATTTGTTTCCGATAGCTACGGGAACTGCCAGCTGCCTTACCCAAGTAATTACTTCACGGTTCAGGACCCAACCAGCTACACGGGAATCAAGTTGAACCTTCACACCGAAGGGCTTATTGCCAATAAGAACGGTGTCCACGTCGACGCGACTGAATGGAATCGGAATGACGGCTTCAGTCCGACTCCGAAGATCGTCGTCTCTGTTCCTGGGCTTGTTCAGGATTCGGATACTCGTACCGGGTTGGCGGCGATTGCAACCAACAGTGGTTGGCCAACCATTGGCTCTATCGGCACCTACTCAAACGCGAAGTCGGCCGTAGTCCTTGTCGACAAGGCAACCGGAACTCGCACTCCCGTCTGGGCTGAGCTTGACTCAACAGTTGGTCACGCTGTTCGTCCACTGTTGATTCACCCAGCAGTTGCACTTAAGGAGGGCCACACCTATGTGGTCGGCCTTCAGAACCTCAAGACTTCAACCAACGCTTCCGTTGCTGCGGCAAAGGGATTTGCTCTCTACCGCGACTCGAAGGTCACCGACAGTCAGAAGGTTGAAGGACGCCGGGATGTTTACGAGCAGGACTTCGCAGCTCTGGCAACAGCTGGAGTTACTCGTGCGAACCTAAACCTTGCATGGGAGTTCACAGTTGGAAGCGAGCAAGGCCTCACCGGTCGCATGCTTTCGATTCGTAACCAAGCTTTTGGTTTGCTTGGGGACACCAACCTCGCGAACCTCACGCCTGAGGGCTCCTCGCCGGCATTCTCAATCCAGAGCGTGACTAACTTCACCTCGGATGAGAATTCGACGATTGGACGCCGGATTGAGGGCACGGTGACAGTGCCGTGTTACCTGACGAGCGTCGGCGGCACGCCATGCGCTCCAGGCAGCACCTACAACTACGGCACTGCAAGCCCGGGTCTGTATGCGACTCCAGTGCAGAACGGCACTTGGAACGCAACATTCACTTGCAACATTCCTCATAGGGCTCTCGACGGCGTCAGGTCTGGCGCAGTTCCACCCGACAGCTCTGGCGCAGTTCCACCAGTCGTTTACGGGCACGGCCTCCTCGGGGGTAAGGGCGAGGTCAACTCCGACGCACAGTCCAACTTCGCGAACGGTTGGGGTTACCTCTACTGCGCAACCGATGAGATCGGATTTGCATCTGCCGATGTTGGAACCGCGATCGTTGCTCTCGGCGACCTCAGCCGTTTCAACAAGATGGCTGACCGCACCCAGCAAGGCATCCTCAATGAGCTCTACCTCGGCCGCGCTCTCGTTTCACCAACCGGTCTGCGCACAAATGCAGCGTTCCAGGACGGATACGGCAACAGCCTGATCTCTGGCAATCGCCTCTTCTACGACGGCAACAGCCAGGGTGGAATCCTCGGCGGCATGTTCACAGCGCTCTCAGTGGACTCTGACCACTCAGTGCTCGGTGTGAACGGTATGACCTACTCGACTCTGCTTGACAGGTCGAAGGACTTCACCTCCTACAACGCTGCAGCGTACGTTCCGAATTACACGGTTCCGCT
>CALJKH010000145.1 GCA_937973575.1 uncultured Solirubrobacterales bacterium
CGATGCCGAGAACGATGGCCATGCCCGGCACCAGTCGCGGATCGACCACGGCGAGCGTCGCGGCAAGCGTGATGAAGCCGGCCCCGGTAATGCCGGAAGCTCCCTTCGAGGTCAGCATCGCGACCAGAAGGATGGTCAGTTGCTGGCCGAAGGTAAGATCGAAGCCGAGCGCCTGCGCGGTCATGTCGCGATCCAGCGCGAAGGACGTGCCGGCGAGCGCCGCGCGCGCAGTCCCGGTGATCGCGGCGCCGCCGACATCGCGCTCGACCTCGGGCTCAGCAAGGCCGAGATGATCGTCAAGGTCAAGGAGCCCCAGCCGCAGGAATGCGCCATGCTGCGCCCTGGCCAGATTCTTTACACCTACCTGCACCTGGCTCCGGACCCCGAGCAGACCGAAACAATCAGCGACGCAAAGCGCCTGATCTATGAAGGCATGGAGCTCGCAGTTGAGCGCGGTGCCGACGCAGGTGCCACCGGAGTGCTCGTTGACGAGCAGTTCGGCAGCAACGTGCCTGATCGCGCAGAGGCCAAGGGCCTTCAGCTCGCAATGCCAGTTGAGAAGAGCGGTCAGAACGAATTTGACTTCGAGTACGGCGACGACTTCGGCGCTCACATCGAGAAGTTCAATCCTGATTTCTCAAAGGTTCTTGTTCGCTACAACCCTGAGGGCGACAGCGAGATGAACGAGCGCCAGATTGGGCGTCTCAAGCTTCTCAGCGATTGGCTCCATGAGCACGATCGCAAGTTCCTCTTTGAGCTTCTCGTTCCAGCAGAGCCCCACCAGCTTGAGGCTGTTGGTGGCGACGAGGACCGTTACGACGCCGAGCTTCGCCCCGAACTTATGCGTGGCGCGATTGAGGCAATCCAGAACGCCGGCATTGAGGCCGACATCTGGAAGATCGAAGGCGTCGACAAGCGTGAGGATGCTCAGATGCTTGCTGACCAGACTCGCATCGGCGGCCGCGACGGAGTTGTCTGCGTCTTGCTTGGCCGTGGCGCAAGCGATGCCAAGGTTGACCACTGGCTCCGTGAGGCAGCCCCAGTTGACGGCTTCATTGGATTTGCCATTGGCCGCTCGATCTGGTGGGACGCGTTGAAGAGCTTCCTGGACGGCGACCTCCCACGTGAGGAAGCTGTTTCGAAGGTTGCTGACAACTACCTCCGCTTTATCGGGGTCTACCAAGACGCAGCCTGATTGCAACGAACCTCTAACGGGGTTCGCAGGAATTGAATTTAGGGCGTGCCGAAAGGCGCGCCCTTCTTCGTTTCGGGGGCATATGCCCATAGGTTCCAGATCGTGAGATCAAGCCTCGGAATCCGCCACCTCGGCATAGTGCTTCTAGTCCTACTGAGTTTGTTCGCATTGGTGACATGCGGCGGCCGCAGCATTCCGGATGGACCGTTTGAAGCTCAGGTTGTGCGGGTTGTCGACGGTGACACGATCGTCGTGAACTACGACGGCAATAAGGAGCGCGTTAGGTACATCGGTGTGGATACACCCGAAAGCGTTAAGCCAAATACCCCTGTCCAGTGTTATGCGAAGGCTGCAAGCCATCTAAATGAACAACTGGTCGCTGGAAAGACGGTGATCCTCACACCGGGCCCGGAACAGCGAGACCGCTATGGCCGTTTGCTTGCCTATGTGAGGACTAAGGACGGGTTAGATGTAAACAGGGAACTGTTGGCCCGCGGAGCCGCCAGAACGCTTGAAATAGCCCCAAATACTCAAAGAGCCTATGAATTCAGCGCTTTGGAGGCAAAAGCCCGCTATGAGCAGGCAGGACTGTGGGGACTGTGCGCTTCCGCACAGAACTGACCCTGTGCGCTGCTAGGCTCAACTGACTGATGTCGACCCAGACACAGCCGCGACCGCGCTCACGCCGGTCAATCCAGCACTTCGAAGATGCATTCCGAGCAGAAGTTGTTCGGGAGCGTCATCGCCTCGAAGCCCTGCGCCGCGATGCTAAGCAGCGTTCACTTCGTCGTCGGCAAGAACAGACTCGTCGCCGCGGAAACACGCGTTTCTTCGGGCTTGTTGGCGCGATGATCATGACCGCTGTGGTCGTCACAGTCGCCATGCTCAACACTCTCGCCTGGCTCCTCGGCTAGACAGCACATCACCGTCTTCTCAGGTGTTGGCGTTCGGCCGGTTTTGTGCACCTTCCATGAGGACAATCAGCGCGGGCGACGGGATGGAGCCCGTCGCGTCCTGCAGGAAGGTGCACAAAACCGGCTACGACACCATTCGGATAGAGTCGCTCGGGATATGTCCAGCAGAAAATCTCTGAAACCACAGCTCAACCAGATTCGAGCATGGGTCCAGCAGGGCAGGACAGACGCATGGATTGCTCACCAACTAGAGGTGACAGTCCAGCAGATCGACAGCTTCAAGCGTGAACAAGGGCTTACTCCAGAGGCACCGGCAGGCACAGAGCCTGGCGTTGACCTCAGGGATGCTGATGACGCGCTGATCGCAGCCGAACTCGAAGCCGAGCAGGCACGTGCAGCCGAAGAGGCCGAAAAGGCCGCAGAGGAAGCACGTGTTGCCGCAGAAGCCCGCCGCGCAGCGGGGGGCAAGGCTCTCGAGGGAACCTTCGACCACGGCGAAGAGGGATACGGGCTTTGGCTCGACCCTGCCGTGGCTGACGATCCTGTCTACGCCGAGCATTGGGCCGGTCACCGCCCGGTAGAGGTAACGATTGAGGAAGATCAGATCGTTATCCGCCGCGCTGGCGACTGAGACTTCAAGTCTCCAAGTTGAACCTGAAGGGGGTTCGGTCGGTACGCCGACCGGGCCCCCTGAGTGTTTCTAGGGTCGGACTGGCTAGCCCATGTCCCGCTCAAACGGCGAGAGTATGCGGCCACCTGCGTAATCAGAGGCCTCACGCAGGTAACGGGCAAACGCAGCGTCAGTGACGATTGCTGCGTCCCAGGCCTCAGGATTAGCTGGGGCAACCGCCATTGCCTTCTGCAGGCACCAGTCAGTCCCCGCCTCATAGAGCCCAACTAGTTCCGCCGCCATGAAGGGCCCCCCGAGGCGACGCCTTAGCTCGTGGACGATCTCCTCAACCACCCGCTCCATCGATTGACTGGGGTCCTCAGCATCGCGCAGGCGGCGATTACCTTCCTCCCATTGAAAACGGGCAATCTCTAGGCCGCGGTCGTCCATTAGGCGACCCTAGCGAGCAGAGAGGGCGAGGCTAGTGACGGTCGCCCGGAAGGCCGGTGACGACATAGGGAACTTCACCCGGCATGACCATGCCAAGTCGCCGCGCCTGAGTGGCAATGCCCTGCTGGCCTGAGAGCCCCTTGCGCTCAGCGAGGAGAGTGTCGCGCTCCTTCTGAAGCTTGTGTACTTGGGCGGCCGAATCGACCCTCTCGTAGTGCGAAATGACCAGCTTGATGCCTGAGCTGAGGTAGAACCCAGCAATCAGGACAACTCCGAGTAGAAGCGCGACCCTGCCAAGTCGGTCAGTGCGGATGCCTGAACCGAGCCTCAGTTTGGGCTTTGATGCACTCCTAGAGCTTCGGACCGACTGCGACGGCATTCCAACCCCTTCGCCGTCGGGGTTGCAACTCCTTCAACTGAAGAGGGCTCTGCTTATTTGCTGGGTGATGCGCCTTCCGTGAGGACAATCAGCGCGGGCGACGGGATGGAGCCCGTCGCGTCCTGCAGGAAGGCGCAACTCCTAGCATTAAATGCAACCGCCTCAGATGCGGAAGACGGAGCGACCGGGGAAGACTGCATCTTCGCCGAGCGCTTCCTCAATGCGGAGAAGCTGGTTGTACTTAGCGACGCGATCAGACCTTGACGGTGCGCCAGTCTTGATCTGCCCACAGCCGGTAGCCACGGCAAGGTCGGCGATTGTGACGTCCTCGGTCTCACCTGAGCGGTGCGACATGACAGCCGCATAGCCAGCCTCACGCGCTACCTGCATCGCCTCAAGCGTCTCTGTGAGAGTGCCAATCTGGTTGACCTTGACGAGGATTGCGTTTCCAGCGTCCTCCTCAATACCGCGGCGGAGGCGCGCTGCATTGGTAACGAACAGATCGTCACCAACGAGTTGGATCTTCTCGCCGAGGCGCTCAGTGAGCTCCTTCCAGCCGTCCCAGTCCTCTTCGTCCATTCCGTCCTCAATCGAGACGATTGGGTAACGGGCACACATCTCTGCCCAGTAGGCGGCCATCTCTTCACTCGTGAGCTGACGGCCTTCGTGCTCAAGGTTGTAGACGTTGCCGTCGTAGATCTCGCTGGTGGCAGGATCGAGAGCGATCGCGATCTCGTGGCCTGGCTGGTAGCCGGCAGCTGTAATGGCCTCCATCAGAACCTCAAGGGCTGCCTCGTTGGACGGAAGGTCCGGCGCGAAGCCGCCCTCGTCGCCCACTGCGGTGGAGAGACCACGGTCGTGAAGGGTGGCCTTCAGAGTGTGGAATACCTCCGCTCCCATGCGCAGGCAGTCGGAGAACGATGAGGCACCAAGTGGCACGATCATGAACTCCTGGAAGTCAATTGAGTTGGCAGCGTGGGCGCCACCATTGATCACGTTCATCATCGGCACTGGCAAACGATTCGCAGTGTCGCCACCAAGCGAGCGCCAGAGCGGCAGACCCTGGTCTGCAGCGTTCGCATGGGCGAGCGCCAAGGAGACTCCAAGGATCGCGTTTGCACCGAGGCGGGACTTGTTTGGCGTGCCGTCCAGCTCAATCAGGCGACGGTCAACTGCTGCCTGATTCTCTGAGTCCATGCCAGCGATAGCGCCAGCGATCTCCACGTTCACATTGGCGACTGCGGTGGAGACACCCTTGCCCATCCAGATGTCACCGCCATCACGGAGTTCGGTGGCCTCAAACTCGCCAGTGGAGGCACCGGATGGGACTGCTGCCCGACCCCATGCTCCTGAGTCGAGGGCGATCTCGACCTCAACTGTTGGGTTGCCTCGCGAATCAACAATCTGGCGTGCGTGGACTGCTGCGATCTGGCTCATCGGTCCTCCGGGGGATCAGTTGTGTTCAAGTCTGTTGCTGACGTGCCCGGGCGTAATACGAGAGCCGGGACTCAGAATCAAGATCCTGCCACGACTGCCCGTCGGCTGCTGCCAGCTTCTCTGCCGATTCCACTGTCGCTCGGAATCGATTGGATGTCGTGCGGATCGCAAGTTCAGGGTCAACCTTTGTTTTGCGGCCAACATTGACAGCAGCAAAGAGAACATCTCCGAGTTCGTCGTCGATCCTGACAATGTCACCCGAACGGATTGCCTCGCGCAGCTCCTCAACCTCGGCTGCGAGGATCTCAGCTGCATCCTCGGCATCTCCGTAATCGAGACCGCTTGACGCAGCACGACGCTGGATCTTGCGGGCGTGAAGTGTCCCTGGCAAGTTCTCGGGAACCTCAGCGAAGATCCCCCGCTCCCGGCCGGGCTCTGTTTCCTTGATCTTGTCCCAGTTGCGAGTTACCTCAGCTGCCTCGGACACCTCAACCTCACCAAAGACATGTGGGTGACGGCGGATCAGCTTCTCGCGGCAGTGCTCGGCGACATCAGCCATCGTGCCTGCCCCCCGCTCCTCAAGGAGGAGCGAAAGGAAGTGGACTTGGAAGAGCACATCGCCAAGTTCGTCAATCATCTTGGCGTCGTCGCCGGAACGGGCAGCGTCGGCAAGCTCGTAGGCCTCTTCAAGTGTGAACGGCACTATTGACTTCTCGTCCTGCTCACGATCCCATGGGCACTCGACCCGCAGGACGCGGGCGAGTTCATCTAGCCGCTGAAGCGCGGCCCCATTCTCTAACGCGCCCACGGCGCGGCCGGATCAGCCGCCCGCTGTGGGCGGTGCCTGCTGAGTCGTGCCGGCACCAGGCTGAGTTGCAGCCTTCGGTGCGTTCTTGCAGAGCTCAACGGTGTAGATCTTGGCGCACTCTGTGCGGGACTTCCACTTAGCCTGGAAATCCTTGATGAAGGCCTGAAGCGTCGTCTGCTGATTTGTTGCCTTCAGCTGCTGAGCAATCTGAGCCTTGACCTGTTCAAAGGTCTGCTTACCGTAGTTCTGCTTCGTCTTGGCGTACTGATCACGAAGCTGAGTCTCTGTTGGGACAGCTGCGCCCTTGAGCACGGCGTCACGGATCTTGGTGCTGAGAAGGTCAACCTTCGTACGAAGGAGGAGCTGGCTGCCGTCCTTGTCGTAACCGGCCTGCGTAAGGAACTTCTGGTACGCAGCTGCGCCCTTAGCGCCGGTGCCGAATGCCTGAGTCTTGGTCTTCTCAAACTGAGCCTGAACTTCCTTATCGGAAGCTGTGATGCCCATTGCCTTGGCCTGACCTTGGATCCACGCCGAGGTGATCAGAAGGTTCAGTACCTGACCCTTCTGCTGGTCGAACTGTGACTGGCACTGGCTCTTGGCTTGAGCTGCAGTTGGGGGAGTCTTGCCCTTGCCTACAGCCTTCTGAAGGCTTGCGATGCAGTTGGTGAAGTCTGGTGCGTCTGGAACTACGACGGCAGCACTAGACCCCTGTGCCTGTGACTTGGCAGCGATTGCCATCCACTTGTTGAACTCGCTCTTGCTGAGTCCGGTATCGGCGACGGTTGCTACGTCGCTTGATGGAACTCCACCGCAAGCAACAAGGAATGCGGAGGCGATGATGGTCAGGGACAGGGCTGAGTACTTCGTTACACGGTTCATAGGCGCATGAGCCTAGCGGAACTGACGACGGTCGGCCGTAGGTCGAAACATGAACTTCACATCCGAGGTCAAGATTGAGCCGGCGCAGCAGCGCCAACAACTGCCGCTGCGATCGCATCGGCAAGTGAGATCAGAGCGTCATAGCGCTCCTGAGGCCCATCAGTAACTGGAATCGTCACAGTGCCAGCACCTGATCGCCAGGCAGCCTCTTCGAGCCTTTGACGCAGCTCCTTGGCGGCCTCATCACTTAGGTCAAGCCCACCCACCGTCATCTTGCCCTGCCTCAGGGAGATGTCTGAAGCTCCTGCCAGCGCAAGCTTGATGCGAGCCTTCTGAAGGCCAAGCAGTCGGTTAACTGGCTCCGGCACTGGCCCGAACCGGTCCTCCAGCTCGACGCGCAGATCCTCAACATCGGACAGCTCGGAGGCTGAGGCAACCCTGCGGTGAATGTCGATCTTCGCCTTCTCGAAGGCCACGTACTCCTCTGGCACCCATGCGTCCACATTGACTTCCACCCGAACTGGGTTGAGGAGGCCATCCGAATCACCCTCAAGTTGGGCAACTGCCTCGTCGAGCATCTTCATGTAGAGCTCAAAGCCGAGCGCTTGGACATGGCCTGATTGCTCCGGCCCAAGCAGGTTGCCAGCACCACGGATCTCTAGGTCGCGCATCGCAACCTTGAACCCAGACCCAAGCTCAGTGTGGTCGGAAAGCGCTGCTAGGCGCTGTGACGCGTCGTGAGTCAGAGCTGATGCAGACGGATAGAACAGGTAAGCGTTTGCTCGCTCAGTTCCTCGGCCGACTCGGCCTCGGATTTGGTAGAGCTGGCTCAGGCCGAAGAGGTCCGCCCTGTCAACGATCAGTGTGTTGGCATCAGGAATGTCGAGGCCAGCTTCAATGATGCTTGTGCAGACGAGAATGTCAGCGTCGCCGCGGACAAACCTGAGCATTCGCTCCTCAAGCTCAGTCTCATCAAGACCACCGTGGGCAGTCTCAATGCGTGCCTTTGGAACCAAGCTTCCGATCTGCTCGGCAGTGGCGTCAATTGACTCAATGCGGTTGTGGAGGAAGAAGG
Organism: uncultured Solirubrobacterales bacterium; assembly: GCA_937973575.1. Lineage (GTDB taxonomy): Bacteria > Actinomycetota > Thermoleophilia > Solirubrobacterales > Solirubrobacteraceae > WLNJ01. The sequence goes on from CALJKH010000145.1 coordinate 7,748, forward strand.
CCTTCCCGTTACGGTCGAGCTCACGCTCCAGTGCGATCCGCACTAGCTCCTCGTCGTACTCGCCCACATAGGTGCGGACAGGCCTGCGCCCTTCAGGCGGAGTCTCGATAACGCTGATATCGCGGATTCCCGCAAGTGACATCTGCAATGTGCGAGGGATCGGCGTGGCGCTCATCGCAAGGACATCGGTCCGCAGCTTGATCTGCCGCAGCAGCTCCTTCTGTTTAACGCCGAATCGCTGCTCCTCGTCCACGATCAGGAGACCGAGGTCCTTGGGCTTAATGTCCCGCCCCAGCAGTCTGTGGGTACCAACAAGGACGTCAACTTTGCCCTCGTTGAAGCGTTCCACAACCTCCTTCTGCTCGGCCGGTGAGCGAAAGCGGCTGACGTGGTCAACGATCAGCGGGTAATCGGAGAACCGCTCGGAGAAGGAGCCAAAGTGCTGCTGGGCGAGAATCGTTGTCGGGACGAGCACGAGAACCTGCCGGCCCTCAAGAGCGCACTTGAACGCAGCCCGCATTGCGACCTCAGTCTTGCCGTAGCCAACATCGCCGCAGATGAGGCGGTCCATTGGCTCTGGCTCCTCCATGTCCCCCTTGACAGCCTCGATTGCGTCTAGCTGGTCCGGAGTCTCCCTGTGTGGGAATGCCTCCTCAAACCTGCGCTGCTCCTCCCCATCAGGCGGGAAGGCGTGGCCCTTGCGCCGCCGCCGCTCCGCATAGAGGTTGAGGAGCTCTCCGGCGAGGCGGTCCGCAGCGGCGCGAGCCTTGCTCTTGACTCTCTCCCAGGCGCTTCCGCCCAGCTTCGAGAGCGCCATGCCTTCACCGTCGGAACCGACGTGGCGTGTGATCTTGGCCAGCTGGTCAACTGGCATGAAGACCTTGTCACCACCCTGGAACTCAAGCTCGAGGTAGTCCCTTGTGACGCCGGCAACCGTCTTGGTGTCAAAGCCGTTGAAGCGGGCAACGCCGTGGTCTTCGTGAACGACTGTGTCACCGGAACGAAGGTCGGTGAAGGACTTGAGGATCCCCTGCCCGTGCTGTGACTTCGTTCGCTTTGGCCGACGCCTGACGAGTTGATCGGCGGGAATTGCAGCCAGCTTCAGTGCTGGCGATACGAAGCCGTCCCAGAGCGCAGCTGCGGCGAAGGCAACAGCGGGTTCCTCAGCATCAAGGTCTTCCACGCGGGTTACCGAAGTGCGAACGAGGTTCAGCGCCGCGCGCTCCCCATCGCCCTTGCGAGGAAATGCAACAAGGACTGTGTAGCCGTCCCGTGTGAGGCGTTCAAGCTCAGGCTCAGCCTCCTTAAGGCTCTTGGCCACTGTTGCCGGCGCGCCGCCCCGCCAGGTGATCTCTTGCCCTGAGTCGTGGACTGAGAGCGATGCCTTCGCGCGAGCATTCAGGGCCTCATTAAGCGCGTCTGGCGCGACATTCAGGACTGCCGCTTCATCCGGGCCAAGTGTGGCTTCTACATCTGTCCACCAATCCTCAAGCGCTGGGGCAACATCCTCTGCCGCTGCGATCACCACGCGTGCGTCAGGCGCAAGGTCGAGCGGCTCACGGTACCTATCGACTGGCAGCAGCTCGCTGATCGGCTGCCTGTCCTCTGGCTCCTCAAGTGCCGCGTACTCAGCTGCTTCACGGAGGTCAAGAGTCAGTTCTGCGGCAGGCGAGATGAAGACGGAGTCAGTCTCACCGAGCGACCTCTGGGTGAAGGTTGAAAACCACCTAAGTGATTCGACTTCGTTGTCCCAAAGGTCGATTCGGACAGCGTGCTCGGCCGTTGCTGGGTAGATGTCAACGATGTCGCCACGGATCGAAAAATGCCCGCGCTCGGACACCTGCTCAACCCGCTCGTAACCGCAGTCAACGAGCGCTGGCAGTGTCGCCTCGAGGTCCAGCTTGCCGCCCTTCTCAACTCCAAAACCGTGTGGCCGGAGCTCCGCCTCTGGAACCCGCTCAGCAAGTGCAACAGCGCTGGCTACGACGACCGGCGCCTGCCCTGCCTTTGCCGCGAGCGCATCAAGAGCGCCAAGGCGCAGCCCCACAAGGTGCGACGGCGGCGCGAGGTGCGACCCGCCTGATATTCCGCGAGTGGGATAAAGCAAGACTTCTCTGGGGCTAAGCCAAGCCCGCAGGTCCTCAGCGAGGCGCCTCGCGCCTGCGTCATCTCCCGCGACCACCAGAGTTGGCAGGTCGGCTTCAGATGCGGCCAAAGCGGCAATGACGAAGGGCCGCATGCCGGAGGAGACGAAAGCCTCGCCGCCACTTGCAAGAAGCTTCGTTAGCGACCCCTCAGAGTCGGCTCTGTCCAGCAGCGAGGCGATCGCCGACGACACAACCGACGGCGCGGCATCGCGTGGGGCAGCCTCACTTTCGCCAGTTGGATTCATTGGCTGTCGCCAAGGATCAGGCGCTCGGCAACATCGGCAGCTGCTTCAACAAGCTTTTGGACGTCAGCCTCGGACTGTTGCCACTTTCCAAGTACAAACGAGCTGACGATGTTTGGATCGGTTGTCTCCGGCCGCCCAACGCCAATCCTGATCCGCTGAAACTCAGGGCCTCCAGCCTCAGCCGAAATCGACTTGAGGCCGTTGTGGCCTGCAAGGCCGCCGCCGAGCCGTGATCGGATCTCACCGAACGGAAGGTCAAGCTCGTCGTGCAGGACTAGGACGCGATCTAGCTCAACCCGGAACGCACCGCGGGCAGGACCTACAGCCTCGCCTGACTTGTTCATGAAGGTCTGCGGAAGCAGCACTGCCACCCGGGGACCACCCGGTCCGGTGCGACCTTCGGTTAGCAGCGAGTTGAACTTTGGCTTGGCCTTCGGCATGTCCCACCTGCGTGCGAGGAGGTCCGCTACTTCAAAGCCAACATTGTGAGGCGTGCCCGCGTACTGGGAACCTGGATTCCCAAGGCCCACGACCAGCCAGTCAGCTGGTGCTGCAGGACCCCGGCCGCGCGATCCGCGCAGCCGCACGACCTACTCCCCGTCGCCGTCGCCGTCGCTGTCGGAAGCTGCCTCGCCGGCTGCTTCCTCTGCTGCGCCGGCTTCGCCGACAACTTCGGTCTCGCCTTCTTCAACGTCGCGCTCAACCTGAGCGGCCATTCTGGAGGCTGCGAGCGTAGCGATGACGATGTCTCCCTCATCGACGATGTCGATGCCATCAGGAGCGGAAAGGTCGGAAACGTGAAGCGAGTCGCCAATCTCCATGGCTGACGCGTCTACATCAAGGCTCTCTGGAATCTCAGTCGGGAGGCACTCAACTGTTACTTCGCGGATGATCTGCTCGAGGAGGCCACCGAAGCGAATGCCAGGTGATGAGTCCGCGCCAACGACATGAACTGCGACGAGGGCCTGGACCTTCTTCTTGAGGTCAACGCGAATCAAGTCAACGTGAGTGGTTCGACCGCTTACCGGGTGACGCTGCTGGTCACGCACAAGTACTGGCTCAGCCTTGCCGTCAAGGTTTAGGTCAATCAGGGCGCTCTGAGCTGCAAGCACAACTCGAAGGTCACGCTCGTTGACCGAAAGCGCGACTGGCTCACCGCCACCGCCGTAAACAACACCAGGCACGAGGCCTTCAGCGCGCAGGCGGCGAGTAGCACGCGAACCTTCTGGCTCGCGGGTCTTTGCTTCGAGGACTGGTGTTTCAGATGCCATTGGAACGAGGAGGTTAGCGATTCGTGAGAGTTCGGGAAGTCCCCGCAATGAGAGGGGGCCGCAAACGCGGCCCCCGGGAACTTCAACTGACGGCAGATTTGCCGCCTAAAAGCTGACTTAGCTGACCCTAACCGTCGCGTTCATGATCGCCTTGTGAGGCTTGCAATAGAACTTGAAAGTGCCCTTCGAGGTGAACTTTCGGGTGTAACTACCACCGGAGCGCGGGCTACCCGAAGTGCTTGAGCCAGCAACATTGTGGGGACCGCCACTCCAAACCCACTTGACGGAGTCACCCTTCTTGATTGAGACGCTCGCGTCAGTACCGAATGTCCAGTTAATTGTCTTCGTTGTGGAAGCACCGGTGGGAGCAGCAAGAGCTCCGAAGACTGCGACTGTGGCGATGAAGATTGAGATGCGGCGCATTGTGTTTGGGTCCTCCCCCAGATTGTGTTTCAACTACTTTCGAAAACTTTACAGGTCACGATTCAAGATATGGCAAAGGATCGCAGAGTCTGCAACCTTGTGCGCCGGTTTAGACGATCAGGTTGACGACGCCAGGACAAGCGCCTTCTCGGTCAATTGGCTGCGAGACCTTGACGATCGACAGGCTGAAGCCACTAACCACATTTCCAGCCTTTCTAACCCCAACGCATTGCACAACAGGAAGCCCAGGCCCGGCATGCCACGCAATCCGTGCCACACCGCTTGCCGATCCCGGCCCTGAGCCGGCACCGCCAGTTACCTGCAAGATCTCAAGCGGCTTCCCGGGAGCGCCTACCTTCGCGACCAACGCGTCAATCTCCGCCTTGCACTTTGTGCCCGCGCCGCAGTTGGGGATTCCCGCCGCTAGCGCAGTAGCGTCGCCCTTTGCCTCATCACGGATAACTCCTTCGAGCAGGCTCCGCTCGGCACCACTTGCTGCCAGCACCCTGCCCATTGCGAGGCTGCCAGCGACAAACACGGCTACGCCGATCAGGATCAGGGCTATGCGTGCTTGGCGGGACATCGGTGTTGAGGATACGCGAGTGCGGTTGGTTAGAGGTCAAGCACCGGAGCGGCGAATCACAAAACCCCGCTCAGCCAGCTCACCGAGCGAGTCCTCAAACGCTGCCCAGTTGCGTGCCACTAGAAGCTCCACAGGGGTTCCGTGCGGGCCGCTTGTCCTTACCCAGCTGCGAAGCATCCCTACCGATGCCTTCTCCTCAGCTTCCGCGAGGAGGTCCCGCAGGATTGCAACCTGCTGAAGATCGTCAGCATCGCCCGAGATCAAGTCAAGCGGATCAGCGCCAACCGCAGAGCAAAGTTCCTCGTCTGACAAACCGAGGAGCTCACCGAGCCGCCTCGCATCACCTGCAGCCACTAGCTAGAAGAGTTGGTTCTCGCCGCCGAAGACTTCACTAACGGAGCCGTCGGTGAAGATCTGGCGGATCGACGTGGTGAGCAGCTCAGCGCAGGAAAGAACTCGAATGTTGTCCGGTGCGCCAGCAGCGAGCGGGATCGTGTCGGTTACGACAATCTCCTCAAAGCCAGCTGTCGCCAAGTTCTCGAAAGCGTTGCCTGAAAGAACGGGGTGAGTCGCTGCGGCATAGACCTTTGTCGCGCCCTCGTCCATGACAGTTTGCGCAGCGGCCTTGAGGGTGCCGGCAGTGTCGATGATGTCGTCGACGATCAGCGCAGTGCGGCCCTTCACATCACCGATGATGTGGCCAACCTCAGCCTGCTGGTGCTCGGGGCGCTCCTTGTTGAGAAGTGCAAGATCAGCCCCGATGATCGAAGCGAACTTCTTGTTCAGCTTCACACGGCCAGCGTCTGGTGAGACGACAACGAGGTCATCAAGGCCAAGGTCGTCGAAGTACTGAGTAAGCGTGAACATCGCCGTCATGTGGTCACACGGCTTCTGGA
>CALJKH010000146.1 GCA_937973575.1 uncultured Solirubrobacterales bacterium
CTGCGTTTGCGTGGCTTACGCACTGCATCACGCTCAGCCTTTGCTGCCAGTTCCGCTCGTGCTTGTGCGTCCAGTGCTGCCCACATGTTGTCGCTAACCATTCGCCAAAGTTCCAACTTGCCTTCAGCACTGATGACTTGAAGGAGGGCGTAGATGCCTTCTTTGAGAAGCGCGATCCTGAATGGACGGGTAAGTGACACCCGAAGAGCAGCCAACTTCGCTCCTTCGCCCACTGGTTGAGGAGCTCCACGAGCGTCGCACGCAAGCAGAGCTCGGTGGCGGCCAGGAAAAGATTGACGCCCAACACGCTGCGGAGAAGCTGACCGCCCGCGAGCGGATCGCCCTGCTGATTGACGAAGGCACCTTCGTAGAGCTGGGAGTCCACGCTGGCATCCACCACTCAGTCCGCGGGCTTGAACACAAGGAAGCACCAGCTGACGGCGTAATCACCGGCTGGGGCAATGTGGACGGCCGCAAGGTCGCAGTTGTCGCCTACGACTTCACAGTGATGGCTGGCTCAATGGGCATGACGAGCGAGATCAAGGTCGCCCGCATGCGTGAGATGGCCTTGAAGCAGCGCATGCCAATCATCTGGCTGCTCGATAGCGCTGGCGCGCGAATCCAAGAGGCAGTCGGCTCCCTGTTCGCCGGCTCAGGTGCCCTGTTCCGCGAGGAAGTCGTGATGAGCGGCGTTGTCCCACAGATCGCCGCCCTGATGGGTCCATGTGCCGCGGGCACCGCTTACATCCCAGGCCTTGCTGACTTTGTGCCGATGGTCAAGGGCCGCGGCAGCATGGCATTGGCTGGCCCACACCTTGTTCGCGCAGCAGTTGGCGAAGAGGTAACTCAGGAGGAGCTTGGTGGCAGCCGAGTCCACTGCCGCAAGAGTGGCGTGGGGGACTTGGAAGTTGCTGACGACCAAGAGTGCATCCAGAAGATCAAGGAGTACCTCTCCTTCATGCCCTCCAATAACCAAGAGGCTCCACCAATTAAGGAAACGCAGGACCCGATCACCCGCGCTGAGGAAGCTCTGCTTGACGCATTGCCCGCAAGCAACCGTCAGCCGCACAACATGTACGACGTGATCAGCCAGATCGTCGACGACGGCGAGTACTTCGACTTAAAGCCCCAGTGGGCAAAGACGATCATCACCTGCTTCGCACGCTTCGGCGGCCGGCCCTGCGGCATTGTCGCCAACCAGCCAAAGCAGCTTGGTGGCATCCTCGACAACGACTCAGCCGACAAAGCAGCCCGCTTTGTAAACCTCTGCAACGCCTTTGGAATCCCACTGCTGTTCCTCCAAGACGTGCCCGGCTTCATGGTCGGCAGCAAGGTTGAGGAGGGCGGGATCATCCGCCACGGCGCCAAGATGCTGCACGCGATCAGCAACGCGACAGTGCCAAAGATCACCGTCGTGATCCGCAAGGCATATGGCGCTGGCTACTTCGTAATGAATGGCCGCGGCTACGAGCCGGACCTGATCGTCGCTTGGCCATCAGCTGAGATCAGCGTGATGGGCGCTGAAGGCGCGGTTGAAATCGTCATGCGCAAGCAGGTTGAGGCAGCCGAGGACCCTGAGGCAATGAAGGCCCACTTGATCAGCGAATACCGCAAGATCATTGACGTCTACATCGCAGCCAAGAACGGCATGATCGACGATGTAATTGACCCGCGCGAAACGCGTGAGGTGATCTGCCGCGGGCTTGAAATGGCTGAGGGCAAGATAGTTGATCGCCCTTGGAAGAGAAATGGAGTGGTGCCCGTATGAGCGACAATGCCTACGTAGACAAGCCGGTAATCGTCACCAACTCAATCAGCGGTGCTGTTGCCAACCGAGACCAGTGCTCGGCGATCCCCTACACGCCTGAGGAGTACGCAGCAGAAGCTCGCCGGGTCGTGGACGAAGGCGCGGCGATGATCCACATTCATGCCCGCACGCCAGATGGCACGCCCTCGTATGAGATTGAGGACTTTCAAGCGATCACGCAGGCGATCTTGGCCGAAGTTGACGATGTGATCATCAACTACTCGACCGGTGCGATTGGCGTCTCGTTGGAGAAGCGCGTTGACTACCTGCGCGCATTGAAGCCTGATGTTGCAGCGCTGAACATGGGCTCGATGAACTACGCGAAGTACTCAAAGACCCGCAAGGACTTCGTCTTCGGCTTTGTGTTTGAGAACAGCTTCGACACGATCACAACCCTCCTGCGCGCAATGAACGAGGAGGGCATCCGCCCCGAGCACGAGTGCTTCGACTCAGGCCACATCGCAAACCTTGACCCATTGCTCGACATGGGAATCCTGAGCGAGCCCCTCCAAGTCAGCTGCGTGATGGGCGTAACCGGCGGCATTCGCCCCAACGCCAAGAACCTTGAGCACATGCGTGACCAGATTCCACCGGTGGACCACAACTGGGGCGTCATCGGCGTATCGCGCCAACAGTGGGAACTGCTTGAGGCAAGCCTCCGGCTTGGCGGCAACATCCGCGTTGGCGTAGAGGACAACTTCTACCTCCCCGACGGCACGATGGTTGACAGCAACGGTCAGCTCGTCGCAAAGGCTGTTGAGATGGTCAAGGAGTCAGGCCGCCGTGTTGCCACAGTCGCTGAAGCGCGCGAGATGCTCGGCACACCAAAGCGCGAAGTCGCAGGCGTTAAGCCATGAGCGAAGGAGCACTTGAGGGCCTCAAGGTCCTAGACCTTTCACGCCTGCTGCCAGGCCCGTTCTGCTCGCTTCTGCTTGCAGACCTTGGCGCTGACGTTTTAAAGATTGAGGACACAGGCATGGGCGACTATGTCCGTTGGGCACCACCTCACTACCCAGGTGTTGAACAGTCCTCCGCTGGTGCACTGTTCCTTTCCCTTAACCGCAATAAGCGCTCCGTGCGGCTTGACTTGAAGCAGGACGCTGGCAAGGAAGTCCTGATGGACCTTGTTAAGGACGCAGATGTTGTGCTGGAGGGATTCCGCCCCGGTGTGCTGGACAAGCTTGGCGTTGGCTACGAAGCGATGAAGGCCGTGAACCCCGGCATCGTCTACTGCGCGATCACCGGTTACGGCCAAGACGGCCCCGGCCGTGACGCTGCCGGCCACGACATGAACTACCTCGCCCTTGGCGGGATGCTCGGCCTTACCGGTGAAGCTGATGGTGGCCCAGTCCAAAACGCTGGCC
>CALJKH010000147.1 GCA_937973575.1 uncultured Solirubrobacterales bacterium
GGTCATGGCTCGTACACGACGGCTCCGGCCTTGCCGTGGTCAGCACCGCTAATCAAGACAGCCCACTCACAGATGGCCAGACACCTCTGCTCGGCATCGACGTTTGGGAGCATGCTTACTACCTCAACTACCAGAACCGCCGCCCGGATTACCTCGCAGCGATCTGGAACGTAATTGATTGGAACCGAGTCGCTGCTCGCTTCGCAGCGGCCTAACTCCGACTGAAACGACGACCCGCCGTGGGCGAACTAGATTCGTCCACGAGCGGCTCGCTTTCGGCTTCAAGCGCCGCCTGCTCAGCCTCCATTGCGGCCAAGCGCTCGGGTGTTAGGTCACCCGCATTCTCAGCCTCGATCTGAGCAAGCCACTCAGCTCCCTCTGCCGAGGCAGCTTGGTCAACTTCTACCTCTCTAGCAGTGGTGTACTTGTCGATCTCATTGAAGAGCTCGTCAACCAGGTTCTCTGTAGGCACTTTTCGGAGAGCCTTGCCCTTCGAAAAGATCAGGCCCTCGTTCTTCGCTCCGGTGATTCCGAAATCCGCGTTGGAGGCCTCGCCTATCCCGTTCACGGCGCAGCCTAGGACTGCGACTTCAATTGGATCGTCGTACCTTTCTAAGCGCTGTTCGATCTCAGCTACGACGCTGTCCATGTCGAACTGAAGACGACCACATGTCGGGCATGCAATCAGGACAGGTCCCTTCTCGCGCAGCTTGAGCGCCTTAAGGATCTCCCAGCCAACCTTGACCTCCTCCTCCGCATGGAAGGTTGAAAGGCTGATCCGAATGGTGTCGCCTACGCCATCAGCGAGCAGGGTCCCGAGACCGACTGCGCTCTTCAGTGAGCCGGACCACTTGGTGCCCGCCTCAGTAATTCCGAGGTGAAGCGGGAAGTCGATCCGTTCCGACAGGAGCCGGTTGGCGGCGATCGTGTTCGGAACGTTGGTGGACTTAATCGAGACCTTGAAGTTGTCGAAGTCCAGCGCCTCCATGAGATCTGTGAACTCAACTGCCGCTGTGACCAGCGCCTCAACTGGGTCATTCTTCTCGAGCTCATGGAGATGCTTTGGCAGCGATCCCGAGTTAACGCCGATCCGAATTGGCGTGCCCAGCTGAGCTGCCTTCGCTGTCACTTCAGCCACCTTCTCGCGCCCGCCAATGTTGCCTGGGTTGATGCGGACACAGTGGGCGCCCGCATCTAGCGCTTTCAGAGCAAGAGTGTGGTTGAAATGAATGTCAGCGATGATCGGAATCGGAGACTCCTTAACGATCGTCTTGAGCGCCTCAACATCCTCTTCACGCGGGACAGCACAGCGAACGATGTCAGCGCCAGCCTCCGCAACTCTGCGAATCTGAGCCATCGTCTCGGCCAGATTGGCCGTTTCCGTTTTGGTCATGGTCTGAACAGCGACGGGAGCTCCGCCGCCGATCAGCACCCCACCAACATCGATTTGCCGTTTAGACGCCATGTAATGAGTCTACGAAGACCGGACGCAACCCGCTCAGAGCGATCACCCGTAAAGCTCTTCGATCTCCCGCGAGTACTTCTCTGCGATCGGCTTACGCTTCAGCTTCATGGTGGGAGTCAACTCATCGCCTCCTGCTGCCCACTCCACTGGAAGCAGTTTGAACTTCTTGATCTGCTCAACTCGAGCAAGCTTGGCGTTCCCAAGCTCTACCGCAGCCTCTAGCTCAGCGATGAGCGCCGGATGAACAGCAATCTCCTCTAGCGATGCCCCCTCAAGGCCGGCCTTAGCAGACCACGCCATCGCGACGTCCGGGTCAAGGGTCAGGAGCGCAGTGTTGTAAGGGCGTGCATCGCCGATGACACAGGCCATCCCGATCAGCGGCGAACTGGACTTCACGGCGGCTTCGATATTTGCGGGCGACATGTTCTTACCCGCAGCGTTGATGATGATCTCCTTCTTACGGTCAATGATCGTCAGGTACCTCTGATCATCAAACCGTCCAATGTCTCCAGTGTGAAGCCAACCCTCGCTGTCAATTGCCTCTGCAGTTGCTTCAGGCTTATTGCGGTAGCCGCGCATTACGAAGTCGCCGCGAACGAGGACCTCGCCGTCCTCTGCCAGCTCGACCTCGAAGCCAGGCAGAGCCGGCCCCACAGTGCCGATTCGCACTGCCCCAGGGGGGTTCATCGTCGCTACACCGCTCGTTTCTGACATCCCCCAGATCTCGGCGATCTCGATTCCGATTGCGTGGAAGAACTCAATTACCTCGACTGGAGTTGGTGCCGCACCGACGCTCACCGTGGACACCACGTCGAGCCCGAGCATGGCCCGCAACCCGGCGAAGATTGTCTCGTCCGCCTCAGCAACTCGGGCAGCGAGATCTTCTGGAACCTCCTCCCCGCGTTGGCGGAGCCGCACAGCTTCTACGGAATCGGCAAGGGCAGACCTAATCGGTTCCGCCTGCTCATCAGGCTGACCCGCCAGCATTGCTTCGAGCCCCGCCTTGAGCTTCTCCCAAATCCGTGGCACTGCGAAGAACCAATTCGGACGCACCTGCGGGAGGAACTGGACGATCTGACTGGGATCCGGGCAGCAAGTAACGGACGCGCCGTAGACGATCGGGACGTAGTGATGTGCCCCACGCTCAGCAATGTGGGCTGCGGGAAGCCAGGAGATGAGGCGTCCACCAGGCTTGAGATCGACAAAGTGCACAAGGGAATCAACTACGGGGAATATCGTGCTGTGGGTGATCTCGACACCCTTCGGGGGACCAGTTGTGCCTGAGGTGTAGATGAGCGTCAGCAGATCATCGGGAGACACTTCGGCTGTCGCGGCCTCGCCGTCAAACTCTGTGTCGATCGCACGCAGTTCAGCCCAAGTGGTGAGTCCGTCACCGCTCTCCCCATCGACTGTCACGATGGTCTGAAAGTCGGGGACAGTCGCGGCAGCGGCCTTCACTACCTCGAGGTATTCCGACGCCACAATCGCAATGCGCGCACCCGAGTCCTCAAGCAGATAGGCCACCTGATCAGCGGTGTATGTCTGGTAGATCGAAAACGCTGCCCCACCGGCAGTCATCACTGCAAGGTCGGCAACATGGAACTCAGGTCGGTTGCTCATCATCAGAGCAACGGTGGCCTCACGTTCGACACCAAGACTGCGCAGACCACCAGCCAGCAGGTCCACCTCGTCGCGTAGCTCAGCCCACGTGTATGAAAGCGAGTCGTCAGCGGTCCTAAAGGCGGGCACGTCACCGTGTTCAGCCACAGTGGCGCGGAAGGCCATCGGCACTGTTCTCTTGACGACATCAGCAGGCATTTGCGGATCCTCTCTCCTTGAGTACTTGGCGGAGTGTAAGGCTATGCCCAACTATGGATGTTGTGAAAATCCACCAGAGGCGAGACGCCCCACATCGTTAGATAGTCCAATCACGAAAAGGACGGCGACGAGGGCGAAGCCAACCATCGCTGCGCGTTCAAGTGTCTCCTGGCTTGCCGGCTTACCCCGCAGCTTCTCAATGAGCAGCCACAGCAGGTGCCCGCCATCAAGAGGAAGCACGGGAAGAAGGTTGACAATCGCTATCGACAGCGAAATGAATGCAAGCAGTTCTAAAGCTGTCGCGAGGCTCTGTGAGAACGCTTGCTCAGTTACGGCCACACCGCCCACGATCCCACCCAATTGCTTCCGCTGCGCCGAATCCGTAACACCTGTGATGGCCCGCAGAGTTGCCTCCGTTACCTTCACAGAGGCAGAGACCGATGTTCGCGCAGCGTCTATTAGTCCGACTGGCGTCCTGGCAATATCAAAGCTGAAGCCGAGCCGCACCGCACCAACTCGAGGGTCATAGATGGGCTTGATCAGAAGGGTTCGACTGACTCCGTCTCTTCTGACGACAACTCGAGCAGGTGTCGTGGCCGAGCATCCTGCAACCGGCTTACCTGAACACCGATGGGTCCTTGTAGCCGCAACTAGAACCTCGGGAGATCCAACCTTTCCGTCGACCGAAACGATCTCATCTCCAGGCAAAAGCTGGCCCTTTGCAGGCGCGATTACGCCGACAGGCGAAACCTTGGAAGTGACCTGTTGCCTCCCCTCGACCATCAATAGAGCTGTTACCAACACAAGACATGCCAGGAGGTTGGCGGCGGGCCCAGCTGCGATGACAACGGCACGGCGCCAAACAGGCTTGGATGCATAAGAACGCGGAAGGTCAGCTGGCGTAACTTCGTCCGCGGGCGATTGACCGGCGATTCGAACGTAGCCGCCGAGCGGAATCGAACCAAGGGCGAATTCGGTCTCGCCAATCTTCCGCTTCAAGATGATTGGCGGGAAGAACAGCGAGAAGCGCTCAACCTTCATTCCCATCCAGCGAGCAGCTAGCGCGTGCCCACCTTCGTGAATCACGATCAGGGCTGCGATGCCCACGATGGTGAACAGCCAACTCATTAGGTGGACGCTCCGTTCAAATTCATAATCTCCACCGTAGCCAGAGCTCTGCCCTGAGAATCCGCTTCGTCAATATCGGACCAGCTATTTAGCGGCCCTGACTCGCTTGCTGCGAGCGCGCCGGCCACAACGGTCGCGATTGAGCCAAAGCCAATTTCACCATTGAGAAACGCTTCTACCGCCACCTCATTTGCCGCGTTCAGTACTGCCGGCTGAGTGCCTCCGGCACGCCCAGCTTTGAAAGCGAGTTCGAGACACGGAAATGCCTCAAGATCAGGCTCCTCAAAGTCAAGCTGGCCTACACTCGCTAAATCTAGGCGTGGCACATCGAGCTCAGGTCGCTTGCGGCCTGAGAGTGCCCACGCAATTGGGCCACGCATGTCTGGCAGGCCGAGGTGCGCGGTCTGAACACCGTCACGGAACGAAACCAAAGCGTGGACAATCGACTGAGGATGCACGACGACGCGAATCTGCTCATAGCTCAGTCCGAATAAGCGTTGCGCTTCGATCACCTCGAGCCCCTTATTCATCAGGGTTGCTGAATCAATGCTGATCTTGCCGCCCATTGACCAGGTTGGGTGCTCCAGCGCTTCGGCGACAGAAACGTCCTCCAACTCGCTGGCGCTGCGCCCTCTGAAGGGTCCGCCCGAGGCCGTCAGCGTCACGGATTCAAGCTCACCGGGATCGGAGTCAGCTAGGAGCTGTGCCAGAGCAGCGTGCTCCGAATCAACTGGGATCAGGTCGACACCTGCGGATGCAATCGCGCTGGTGACGAACTCACCGCCCGCTACGAGTGACTCCTTGTTCGCGAGCGCCAGGTCCGCCCCGCTCTCAATCGTCGCCCTAGTGATGCCAAGCCCTGCGAAACCAACTACGGCGTTGAGGACAAGATCAGGCTTGAACTGCACGATGGCAGCTGCCAACGATCCTGGGCCAGCCTCAAGTGTGACTCCGTCCGGAACGCTGAAACCGGAAACCTCACGCTCGACGTAGACCCGCTCACAGCCGACCAATTGGGCCAGCTCACTGGCACCAGCGGCATCAGACCCTGCCCCAACAGCTACAACCTCAAGGTCTCCAACGCGAGTGAGAACATCAATGGCCTGCCTGCCAATCGAGCCAGTAACTCCGGCGATGATGAGTTTTCTCATAGCGGCATCTTGGCAGGCTGACGGCGCCTAGCCGAGCAAATGCCAAACCCAGTAAACGCCAACAATCGAGAACAGCACTCCGTCAAGCCTGTCGAGCAACCCACCATGCGGACCTAGCGTGGTCGCAGCATCCTTGGCGCCAGCATCGCGCTTGATCAACGACTCAAATAGATCCCCGGTCGGCCCGAGTAGTGCCACAACGACTCCGATCAGGAGCGCGGTACCGACAGCCAGCCAGTCTTGGTAGAGGCTCGCGACAAACGCGGCAAGGATCGTGGCCACAGCACCGGCAATCAGACCCTCGACAGTTTTCCGTGGGCTTATCCGAGCAGCCAGGGGCTTGGTTCCTAGCGCCCTCCCGCCGAAGTAGGCACCTGTGTCACCCGCAAATGTGGCAACAAGCGCATCGATCACGATGCCGCCACCGTGGACGAGGTCTCTAAGTAGGACAGCGTGGCCCAGAGCGACTGCAACCCACCAGACGCCCAAACCCGTTGAAAGAATCGAATCGGTTGCACCTTCAAGATTCGGCCGGGCTGCGACCAGGATGAAGATCACAGGAAGCGTCACCCAAGCAGCAAAGAGCACACCGCCTGGACCGCCAAGCCGGGCGGCTACTACGCAGCCAATGACTGCTGCAAACCCAGCGAGGCGCAGCGGTCGCTTCGCAGCCACTAGCTCGTAGAGCTCGTGGAGGCAGAGGCACCCGAGGCTCGTCGGCACGCTGCTCGTGCTGCTGACCGGCGCGGTCGCCGACTACCTGGAGGGCACGATCACGTTCCCGCTGCCCGACGACCCCTACGAGCCGCCGGTCGAGTGGGACGCGCAGTTCGGCGACTGAGCCGCGCTGACTAGCGTCGGGGCATGGCACTTCCCGCACCCGCACATGACTGCACCGCGCTGGTCACCGGCGCCTCCTCCGGCATCGGCGTCG
>CALJKH010000148.1 GCA_937973575.1 uncultured Solirubrobacterales bacterium
CGTCTGCTCGCTGCCGGCTATTTCAACCTCGCCGCCGGTCGCCGCGTCGAGAAAGATGCGAACGACGACCTCGCGCTTCTGCTTCCCGTTGCCCGGCAGGCTCCGAACGACCTGCGCGAAGAGCTGCTCCGGCGCGATGGCGCCTTCGGCGAGCCAATCGACGCGATCCGCCTTGAAGAGGTTGAAGTCCCACAGCCAGGCGCATTCGAAGTGATCGTTCGAGTGATGGCCGCTGGCGTCAACTTCAACAATGTTTGGGCAGCGCGTGGCGAGCCCATCTCGGTCTTCCGTTACGGGGATCACCCTGAGACCGGCCACCACATTGGCGGCTCCGACGCCTCCGGCATCGTCTGGAAGGTTGGCGAAGGCGTTACCCGCTGGAAGGTCGGCGACGAAGTTGTAGTCCACTGCAACCAGGCCTCCTACGAGGATCCGGAAGTTCACGGCCTTGACCCCCTCGCTGCTCCAAGCCAGAAGATCTGGGGCTACGAGACAACATGGGGTTCCTTCGCAGAGTTCTGCAAGGTTCAGGCACAGCAACTTCTGCCTAAGCCGAAGAGCCTTAGCTGGGAAGAGGCGGCCTCATACGGCCTCACCTACTTCACCGCGTACCGGATGCTGATGGATCAGGCTGAGATTCAGGCTGGCGACAAGGTCCTCATTTGGGGCGCAGCCGGTGGCCTCGGAGTCTTCGCCGTCCAGCTCTGTGTTGCAGCAGGAGCTGACTGCGTCGGAGTTGTGTCATCACCTGACAAGGGCAAGCTCCTTGAGGAACTCGGCGCAACAGGTTGGATTGACCGCAACGAGTTTGCCGGCATGATGCGCAAGGGCGGCGAGACACCTGAGGAGGAGAAGGCACGGTTCAAGGAATCACGCCGCTTCTGCCAGGCAGTTGAGGAGATCCTTGGCGAGGCTCCCAACGTTGTCTTCGAGCACGTTGGGCAGGCAACATTCCCAACATCAGTTCTCTGTGTGCGCCCATTCGGCAAGGTCGTAATCTGCGGTGCTACCTCGGGTTACAACCTTGACTTCGATGTGCGTTACCTCTGGATGCGCCAGAAGCAGATCATCGGCTCCCACTTCGCTAACGCCTGGGAGGCGACTCGTGCCAATGAGCTGATCGAGAGTGCGAAGGTCCGCCCTGTACTCTGGAAGACGATGGGATTCGATCAGGTCGCAGAGGCACACCAGCTGCTTAGCGACAACAAGCACCTCGGGAAGATCTCCATTCTTGTCGGCGCAGCCGCTGAGAATGAAGGCAAGACTGAGGACGGACCGGGCGCAATTCGCGCAGAGGTAGGTGCCTAATGGCCGGTAACGCAAGTGGCGGAAAAGTCCAAATTCCTTGGTACGCAACGGGACTCCGTGGCGATTCGCTTCAGGAAGGACTCTCAGGTATTGCCCGTACCGCTCTTAACTATGGAGCGACAGCATTCTCAGTAACCCGCAACCGTGAGGACCGCTACAAGTTCCTCCTGACAGCGGATTTCAGCGACTCAGCTGACTTCTACAAGTGGTGGGAAGGTCCTGAGTTCCAGACCTTCAGGATTGAATACGCAGGGCACTTCCAGCTTGGTGTTCTCTACAGCTGGAATGACGTCGTTACCACTGGTAGCGCAAGCTACGAGCAGGTTTAGCCTTCAGCAGCGCTCGAGCGGGGCCATTGTGAGCCCCGCCGACGCCAGCTGATCTAGGTAGTGCTCGGCTGGCTCAAGTGGGCCAGTCCAGACGATCGCGCGCCCTGTCGCGTGGATCGCATCGGCGATCCGGTACCCATCGGCGACCGTTATGCGTGGGATGTGCCGCGCGAGGACATTGGCAACATGGTCGAAAGTGTTGTGGTCATCGTTGAGGACGATCACATTCCAATTTCCACCCAGGCCAGTACCCGGGCCGGAAAGCCGCTCCTTCTCGATTGTGTCGCTCAAGCTCCAGCCTCGGCTTCCCGCTCAGCCCGCTTAGTCCAGTAGCGCTCAAGACCAGCGTGGAGCTGATCCGGCGGCGAAGCTTGGAAGTAGGCCTCTGCCGTTTCAGCTCCAACCTCCTTGGCAAGCCTCTCCTTGACTGCGATTGCGAAGTCCTCCGCGTTGAGGTCGCGTGCTAGCGCGGCGTGGTCGTCAAGGCAGCTTCCCACTGCATCAAGCTGACGCTCTGGATCCTCAACAAGCCCCCAGTGGGTGAGGCCAAGCGAGGTTGGCTTCCAGTTACGGATCAACTCGATTGACTCATGCCATGTCTCAACATTGATGTCCGGCGGCGGTGTCGGCGCGACTGTTGCGTTGCCCGGCGGAATCCGCACACCGGCCACGTCACCAACAAATGCCATACCGCTATCGAGATGGCGATAAGCAACATGGTGCTGGGCATGACCTGGTGTGTACGCCACTTCAATACCGCCTTCCAAGTCCAGTGTCTCCCCTCCCTTGAGGATCCGCACTGAATCTTCTGGGACCGGAGTGATGTCACCCCAGAGGCGCTCCATGTGCTCCTTGTAGAGCATTCCGGCGCTGGCAACCAGCTTTGAAGGGTCAATCATGTGGCGGGCGCCACGCTCGTGAACATAGACCTCAACCCCAGGCCACCGCTTAACCAGCTCACCAGTTCCGCCAGCGTGGTCAAGGTGGATGTGAGTTAGAAGGATTGCCTTAGGGACTCTTCCGCCCAGCGCTGCTTCAAGCGTCGCCCCACAGACGGTGGGCCCCGGATCGACGATGAGGTCACCGAGGCGCCAGCAGCAGATGACTTTCTCTCTGCCTAGGTGAAGGAGGTCAATCGGTTCAAGGTCTGCGTGCGTACTCATAAATGCGCACAGTACCTACACTTTCACCCTATGAGCGAACACCGACTTTCCCAGCCCGACCGCCCTTGGATGATGCGGACCTACGCAGGCCACTCAACGGCCGCCAAGTCCAACGAGCTTTACCGCAAGAATCTTGAGAAGGGCCAGACAGGCCTTTCGATCGCATTCGACCTTCCAACCCAGACTGGCTACGACGCCGGCGACGAACTCGCCCGTGGTGAGGTCGGCAAGGTTGGCGTTCCCGTTGCCCACAAGGGCGACATGAAGGTTCTGCTTGACGGCATCCCACTTGACCGCATGAACACCTCAATGACGATCAACGCAACTGCTGCATGGCTGCTTGGCCTCTACATCGTCGCCGCTGAGGATCAGGGTGTTGCCGAAGACCAGCTTCAAGGCACAACCCAGAACGACATCATCAAGGAGTTCCTTGCCCGCGGGACCTATTCGTTCCCGCCAGCTCCTTCAATGCGGCTGATCGCGGACATGATCGCCTACACGGTGACCAATGTTCCGAAGTGGAACCCGATCAACATCTGCTCCTACCACCTGCAAGAGGCAGGGGCTACGCCAGTTCAGGAGATCGCCTACTCAATGAGTAACGCGATCGCAGTCCTGGACGCTGTGCGCGAGCGCGTGGACGAATCGTTGATGCCACAGGTCTTCTCCCGCATTTCCTTCTTCGTGAATGCTGGCGTTCGCTTCATTGAGGAGCACGCCAAGCTGCGTGCGATGGGAATCCTCTGGGATGAGCTTGGCCGCGAGCGCTACGGCGTAACTGATGAGAAGCTGCGCCGCTTCCGTTACGGAGTCCAGGTCAACTCGCTTGGCCTGACAGAGGCCCAGCCTGAGAACAATGTTCAGCGGATCGTCCTTGAGATGCTCGCTGTGACCCTTGGCCGTGACGCACGAGCTCGAGCGGTTCAGCTGCCAGCGTGGAATGAGGCACTTGGCCTTCCCCGCCCTTGGGACCAGCAGTGGTCGCTCCGGATCCAACAGGTGCTTGCTTACGAGTCAGACGTCCTTGACTACCCGGACATCTTTGAAGGCTCAAAGGTCATGGAAGGACTTGTTGCTGAACTTCTTGAGGCATCGCGTGCCGAGATGGCCGTCGTTGCCGAGCAAGGCGGAGCTGTTGAAGCGGTTCCTTACATGAAGGCCC
>CALJKH010000149.1 GCA_937973575.1 uncultured Solirubrobacterales bacterium
CGAGGGCTCCAACCGGAGAGGAGGCGTGGACGGTTGAGAGAGATCCATTGTGACCAGTTGCCAATGCGTCAATCATGTCCAGCGCCTCCGGCCCCCTCACTTCACCGATGATCAGGCGATCAGGCCTCATCCGAAGTGCGTTTCGGACGAGGTCCCTCATCGTGACGCCGCCCTTCCCGCCCGAACCAGCCGGGCGCGTAGCCAGCCCAACCACGTGAGGGTGGTTGATTCGCAGCTCTGCTGTGTCCTCAATCGTGATGATGCGGGACGCGGGAGGAATCTCAGCTGCGAGTGCAGCCAGAGTGGTGCTCTTGCCAGAGCCAGTTGCACCGCAGACAAGGATGTTGTCTCCGCTAGCAACAGAGGCTCTAAGCAGCTTCGCGGCGTCGACTGAAAGCGTGCCATAAGCAACGAGGTCGTCCAGGCTCAGGGCATCAGTCGGGAACCGTCGGATTGTCATCGTTGGGCCGCAGCCCGATAACGGAGGAAGCACCACATTTAGCCGCGACCCGTCTGGGAGCCGGGCATCAGCCATCGGTGACATCTCATCCACCCGCCTACCTGCCCCGGCGAGAAGTCGGTCAATGGCCTCTCTCAGGGCAGCTTCAGATCGAAATGTGAGATCAGCTCTCTCGAGCCTTCCTTCGCGCTCTGCCCAGACCTCGCTCGGTCCGTTAACCATGACCTCAGTCACCGTCGGGTCCATGATCAGTTTCTCGATCGCACCCAGTCCGCTCGCCTCAGCGACCAACGCCGCAACTAGGCGCTCTCGTCTCGCCAACCTCAGGACGGCAGCATTCTCATTCACGACTCGTTGCATCACTGACTCCACAGCCCCCTGACCTTCATTCAGGTCTGGATCACCGCCAAGATCGACGGCCTTAGCAAGCAGCCAGCGAACAAGGGCGCTGTCGGAGTCGTGATCCTCCGGTGGCACGCGCACTGGGGATTCACTTCCCCGAGGCCAATGGAACTAAACGCACCTCGGCTTGGGACACCTCGGCAGAGGCGAGTTTTAGAGATAGACGCTCGTCTGCCCGCAGCTCTGCCCTCACCTTTCCGGCATCAGCCCCATCTGCAGAAGCCCCGAAGGGCTTGATCGAGACCACGATCGCCCGCCTAGATGCAACCTCAACCGGCTTACCCGGGAGTGCGATCAGG